>JAGCGK010000084.1 GCA_017649645.1 Clostridiales bacterium
AGCACCCTCTGTTTTCTCCCAACGATTCATTTCATCGAAAATGTCCATGTAAACTATCTCCCTAATACAATTCTTGATAGTACAGAATATTCCTGATTATCTCAACCAATACCGAACACTAAAGCGGGAATGCAACTGCTTCAGTGTAAAGCTTTTGAAGAGTCTTTATGAAGATATCCAAGCTCTTTCTATTATCTGTTTTGTGCGTGCAAAGCACAAGATGAAAACATTCCTCACACTCAAACGGAATCCAGGCAAACTGGCCGCTGTGATCGTTAAGGAATCCGGGCGCGAGGCATATTCCTTTTCCCGCAGCCACATTAGTGAGAGTACTGTCATGATCCGGACTGTTGAAATAATTGATCTTACCTGAAGCTATAAGTCGTTGCTGGACAGATCTTAATGCATCCGGAGAACCGCCTCCGACCATCAGTGTCCTGCCGTAGATATCTTCTTCCGTAATAGTATTTTTAGCAGCAAGCGGATCGTTTTTATCTGCTATCAAATAGATACGCGAATCAAACAACTTGTGGACATTTATCCCCGGAATATGCTTTGTCTGTTCCGAAAGACCCAGAAAGATGTCAGCTTCGTTTTTCAGGAAACTCTCAAGTCCATGGCCGTAATTGAACATAGGTGTGATCTGAACACCGGGCTGCTCTTTTTCGAATACGCGGATGGCTTCAGGAAGAAAATACAAAGCCTGGCGTACCATCATTACGATGGAAATATTATCATTATATTTTGCACTGAAGTTCTGCCCCTGTTCGATCGCACGCTTCATCTCTTCGCGCATGTTGGTCAGATATGATACGAACTGCTGTCCCGCAGGAGTAAGAGATGCACCTTTGCCGTTCCTCTCGAAAATAGAAAACCCGACCTCTTCTTCCAATAACCTGATCTGATATGAGAACGTCGGCTGGCTTACGAACATATTCTCAGCGCCTCTGCTGAAGTTCTGTGTCTTGGCAAGTTCAATGCAGTAATCTATCTGTTTTGTGTTCATGGCGGCTCCACGTGATATTTAAATTTTAAATCGGATATCCAGTCTTTCTATTGGATATTTTATCGGTCTGATGTGAGAATGTAAACATAGAAAACAGAATACGGAGGCAGTATATATGGCTAAGACATTGATAGCATTCTTCTCGAGAGCAGATGAGAATTACTTTGGCGGAGCGATGAGATATGTAAAGGTTGGTAACACCGAGATCGTGGCAGGGATCATGAAGGAACTGACAGGTGCGGATACCTTCAAGATCGAGATGAAGAACCCTTATTCGCCTGTCTACATGACCTGCATCGATGAAGCCAAGAAAGATCTGAGGGAGAACGCCCGTCCTGAGCTCACATCCTATATCGATAGCATCGACGGATATGACACGATCATTTTGGGTTATCCCAACTATTGGGGAACGATACCCATGGCTGTTGCAACCTTTCTCGAGAGATACGATTTTGACGGCATGACCATCCTCCCTCTCTGCACTAATGAAGGCAGCGGCATGGGTTCTTCAGAACGCGATGTTAAGAAGTACGCAAAAGGCGCTGATGTTAAGAAAGGTCTTTCGATCACAGGGTCCCAGGCGGCAAACTCAAAAGACGCTGTTAAGAAGTGGCTTGCAGCAAATGGACTGATCTAAGGAGCAGCTTGCTGATATGGAATACACCAACCCAGACGCTCTTTAATGATCCGGTGATCAGCGGCATAGCAAAAGCACACGGCGTTTCTTCCGCACAGGTGATAATACGCTGGCATCTCCAGGCAGGAAATATCTGCATTCCGGGCTCTTCCAACGAAAAGCACATCATCGAGGACTACGATGTATGGGATTTTGAATTGTCACCGGAAGAAATGTCACAGATGACATCGCTTGATAAAAACAGCAGATTCGCTGATTACTGATTTCCTTTATCAGGCTTAGATCATCTCCAATCATCATAGAATGTATTTCTCCTAAATTCATTGCATTTTAGGAAAGAAATGTGCTTTAGGAGATAATCATTGCACCTTGCTATAAAAAGTACTGCGCCCTGTTCCGTACTTCTTTATATATCCCTCTTCCTGAAGATTTTTCAAGCCTAATTCGACTGATTTCTCACTTATACTGGGGCAGATATTTACGATCTCTCGTTTAGTAAACTTGCCGATCTTGCTGTCTACGGCGGCCCTTACAATGTCTTTTGCACTGCTTTTTATAGTTACAGAACGTTTTTTGCCTGTCGGTGTTTCTTCAACAATGACAGTGCCGCCAATGATCTCAACTCTGCTCTCAAACTCTCTGTAACATGCAAGTATAACTCCCAACATGTATTTTATGAATGCAGTTGGATCTTCTTTTTCTTCATGCCAGCCTGTTGATGCTATTTCCAGCGCATCATAGTAATTATTCTTTGTCTTCTCAATATGTTTTTCTATACTGATGTATTTTCCAACAATATATCCGGAACGGTATAAGAGGAGCAATGTAAGAAGTCTGCTCATTCTTCCGTTTCCGTCATTAAAAGGATGAATACAAAGAAAATCGTGCAAGAAAACCGGAATAATCAGAAGTGGATCGACAATCTGTTCATCAATAGCTAAGTTATAGTTTTCACAGATTGAATCAATACAAGCTTCTGTCTCATACGGCGGAACCGGAGTAAATCTTATAAATTCCGTTCCATCTTCCTGGGTTTCCTTCAGGTAATTCTGAGTGATCTTATACCTTCCACCGTTACCGGTATCAGCGTACTGCATGAGATCTCGGTGAAGCTGAAGAATGATGTTTCCGCGTACTGGAATAAACTCGTTGCTTTCATGAATAGTATTCAACACATCGCGATAGCCTGCGATTTCACGTTCATCGCGTGTTCGTGGCATCGTTTTTTCCTTAACGAGTTGTCCGATTCTGGTGTCAGTTGTTACAATACCTTCGATCCTGTTAGAAGATTCTACAGATTGAACCTTAGCGACTTCTAACAGCTTCTCAAGCTCTACTGGTTTCTGTCTGAGATAAAGATCCTGCTTTCCCTTATACTCATGAATAAGAGAAAGATAATTCGTTATTTCATTATCCCAACGATAGTTTTTATATTTTCTATAATCAAATGATCTCATGTTTTTCTCCTAATTAGTTCTTTCTCCTAAATTATAGTCAGAATTAGGAGATATTCAAGCGGTTAGGAGAAAAATGGTGATTTCACAACCATTCTCCATATTTCTCGAAAAACAAAGCAACAGTCTTCTTTTCTGCGTTGCTTAGCTTTGAAGCCGTCAGTTCCTTGATCTTTAGCTAAAATAAAAGAGATTCTTGTGACGACTGTGACGATGTGACGACAATTATGATATAGGTTTATATG
>JAGCGK010000007.1 GCA_017649645.1 Clostridiales bacterium
AGTCGCGGAAGTCTTGTCATAGGGATGTCCGAATGACAGGAGGACTTCGCCTCCGCCCGTGTCATAGTCCATAAGACTCATGTCGGGTCTTAAGTATTTGCGGACCAGTTGCTCGTAATCCCACGGGATCCCCTGGTCCGATTCAAATCTACCGTCAAGATGTGAAAAGTCCCAGCCTTTGATGTGGGCGATCTTCTCTTCTTCTTTCCAAAGTTTTATTAATTCATCTTGTTTCATTTTCTGCTTTCCTTTCTTTTATCGAATAATATTTATCGAAAGGTGCAGTTCCTGACAACATATGCTAATCAATTATCCTCGGTACAACCTGCTGTCAGTATTAGAACTGCACCGAGCAATTAATTCGTGACATCTTATTTCACTCCGTTTCAAGTTGATGGAAACATTATAACGTCAATCCTGCACAAAGACCAGTTCATCGTTCACAAATCCGAGCCTGCCGTCGATACCGTTTACCGGGATATCATCGACCTCATTATATTCAACGCCGCGCTTCTTGGTAATGACCATTTCGCCGCCTTCAATTCCCTTGATGACATAATCGATACCTTCATTTCGGCCGCTCAATTCATAACCTGTTTCACTCTCCGGATCAAATACAACGACAGAGTAAGAAACGATCCCGCTTCCCTTCGTGACCGTCGTGCATATATCCATTTTGCCGTCACCCGTCACATCGAACAGCATGGTGCCCAAATAATGCGAGAACATACCCATGTCCTCCACATAATCGGAAATTCCCTTCTGTCCGCCAATATCACCATATCTGTTATAGAAGTAGACCTCTTCACCCTCGGAATTATAAACATACACCCGGACGATCTTCCCATTACTCGAGAATACGATCTGCGCCTCGGAATCATCATCGAACTTCCAGCAGAAATAGATTATTCCGGAACCCTTCGTGTACGAATGCTCACCAAGTTCTTCGGTAAGTTCGCTGCGAGAAGTTTCCTTATCCAGTTCCTCGAAAAACACCTTCGCGAGACACCCTTGGTCTTTACCTCTTTTGTCGCGCTTTTGTTTTTTGTCTGAAGTTTTGCACGCCGTAAAAAACGTTAATACGGTCAGCAATATTGCGATGCATTTTAAAAATCTCATTATCCGGCCCTCAAATTATTCCTGCCGTCCAAGAGTCATCGTTTTCGATAAAAAGAAGGACCTCAGATCCGACTTCAGGATAACTCTTGGAGAAGATGTTGACACCGCTGAGATTGATGTCGCCCTGGGACACCGTTGCCGTTGCCATTATGCTTGTTTCGCTGCTTCTGGACATGACGATCTCCTCAACGGTTACTTCTGCTACTTTGTACCTCGAAAACAGGTGGATACGTCTTACAACAAAGATCACGAAAAGGATCGTGACGGCAGCGCCGATGATGAAGCCCAACGTGTTGTGCCTGACCATATGGATCAGACCTCTGATGTTGATCAGAAAAGCCGCGAGCATGATCCCCAGTACGCCAAGAAGAACAAAAGATTCAACCTTGTTCTTGGTCATCGCACGGCGGATACGCTTCATATCATTCTCATCAGGATCGCGCCATTCTATCTTGTCGTACAAGCTTCTCATTCCTGTTAAGTTCCTTTCCTGCTTTCACTATTAATATCAACTTTTCGGCCGGCAGGTTTCAAAAAAATAAGGAGTCTTATCGACTCCTTACGTTATTTCTTGATCCCGAAGACATCTCTCAAGATGGCTTCCCAGTATGGCTCGCGGTTCTCCCTTTGCAGCTGGCTCCAGCGATATGAGGCCATGCCGAACTTGACTGTAACCAGCGCTGTCAAAAACAGAAAGATGAATCCGAATACTTTCATAACGATCACCTCACACAGATCTCACGCACGAACCTTTTTATTTGATTTTATCAGATAATCATCCTTTACGATGAGTCATTTTACGCCCCTCTATCAAAGTCTTTACTATCATCGCACCTGCAAGGATCACGATCTGGACCATTCCGATAAACAGCACATGCATAGTCATATACGTTTCCCTAAGTACCGGAAGCTTACCTTCCGTAATGATCGCGAGTTTGATATCCAAGATCATCAGCTGCCTTGTGAGAAGATCATCTGTCTCGATAACGATGCATCCTGCTTTATCCTCACCAGGTACTACATAAACAAATACTGTCAGATCATCACAGGATCTTACTTTGAAATATACCGTATCCTTTCCCTTCAAGGCATGATCGAAATATCTGAATCTGTAGTATTTCAAAGCATTGCGAGACATATATCTTGTAGCTTTCTGAAGCCTGACAACATAGGAAAGTCCATAGAAATTCGAAACCGAAGCGATTCTCGGATCTACGACACCGATCTCTTTATGCACATAGTCCGAGATCTTCTTTCCATTCTCTTTTTCCACATACTTAGCCATCAGATCAGTATTCGTTCCGGGGTACATCTTCCCTGTCTCAGTATACAAACGCATATTGGCAAGTTCACTCATAAACGCATTATTGATCGAGATATACCTCTCATCCTCACCGGTAGCGATCGTAGTTAAAGCTCCGTAATAGAGAGTCCTCGTTCCTTCTCCGTCACCTTCATAGTAATAGGCAAACCCGCTCCTTACATCATATTTCTCGAAAACAGCCGCCAGTCCCTTCCCGATTCCCGAAGTCTCGATGCCTTTCATTTTGCAGTACATCATTTGCTTGATCCTTTGCGCCATGAGACTTCCGCGAAATCCTGTTTCATAGAACTTCTCTTTTTCGAGAGGATATTTAATGCGGAATGTATAAAAAAATCCATCAGATCCCGACCCGGTTTTTTGCGGCTCCTCAAAATCCTTCTTGGAACCGACACACTGTTTATACTCATTTCTGCTTATCTCGATCGTCTGATTTATATAGTACTTGCCGTTTTCCCTGCTTACCGAATACATATCGACATGTTGTCCGGTCAACCCGCCAGACTCAGCTACTTTTATATACTCCGGCAAAAAGAGGTCATCAAGATCCACCGTGGCAAAAAACAGGTTCACCGCAAACAACAAAACATAGACTATAACGATGATCTTCCCCCAATTCTTTTTCATGACTCCCCGCCTCACTTTCTTGCCCACATTATAAAAATCAGGAAACTCCTTCCCTACACTTTTTGAATAACTTGCAAGGAATCACCGATAACTTACTCACTTTTTCTTTCTCTCAAAAATCCCCGTCATCTGTGCCGTCCTATAGGACTGTACATTTTACGGGAATTTCTGCTTTATTACAGTCATTTGTACCGTCAAATAGAACTGTACTTTTTACGGGAATCTTTGCTTTATTACAGTTATCAGTACAGTCCTCAGACGGTGCATATAGCGGGTTGTTTTATTAAAAAAGTTTCAAGGTACATAAAAATGCACCATCACAAAAGCATATTCAGCCAGTGTGATGATGCATTCAAAATATCTTTTAAAATTCTTATCTTGTCTGAGCAGTAAAGAGACTATAGTAGATTCCCTTGTTGTTCAAAAGCTCACTGTGGGTTCCGATCTCGGCAATGCTGTGACCGTCGATGACCATGATCCTGTCGGCATTCTTGAGTGTCGAGAGCCTGTGTGCGATCGCGAATGTCGTCTTGCCGTTTGTCAGACGATCGAGGGCGGTCTGGATCATGAACTCACTTTCGGTATCAAGACTTGCCGTCGCTTCATCGAGGATGAGGATCTTCGGATCGGTAAGTATTGCTCTCGCGATAGCAATCCTTTGACGCTCACCGCCAGAGAGTGTATAACCCTTCTCACCTACATAAGTATTGTAGCCGTCAGGCAGCTTACTGATGAAATCATGAGCATTAGCGAGCTTAGCAGATCTTATGATCTCATCGATGGTCGCATCCGGCTTCGAGAACCTGATGTTATCGATGATCGTTCCCGAGAACAGGAATGTTTCCTGAAGGACAACGCCGAGCTGTGAATGATATGAATTCCTGCTTATGTTCTTCATATCGACACCATCGACCAGGATCCTTCCATCGTCAGTCTCATAAAGCCTCATGAGAAGATTGATGAGTGTTGACTTGCCTGTACCCGAAGCACCCACGATACCGATCATCTCGCCCGGCTTGATGACTGCGTTTATGTCGGTAAGAACAGGCTGGTATGATTTATATCCGAAGGTAGCATGATCGAATGTGATCTCACCCTTGATATCAATATCCGTAAGGGTTGCCGGATCCTCTTCTTTAACATCCTGTCCGAGGATATCGTAGATTCTGTCAAGGCAGCTCGTAAGTCTCGAGAAATCTCGCGGGAGTCTGTCGAGCCAGCCGACGTACTGGAACAAGAGGAGTGTGTATGCTACAAACTGATAAAGTTCACCCGCACTCATCTTAAGTCCGAAAACATCCCTGCCTCCGAAGTACACTACTATGACAAGACCCATTCCCATAATTGTGCTTACCACAAGATCGGTAAACGCCCAGTAACGGTCATTTCTCTTCTGGATAAGAGACAGTCCGTCAGATAAGTGTTTGAATCTTGAGGACTCGGCTTCCTCATTACCGTAACTTTTGACTACACGCATACCTGAGAGCACATCCTGAAGGTCACTTGCGACATCGTCATTCTTCTTGAACTGAAGATGATATATCCTTCCGATAGTCTTTTGAAAACGGACCATCAAGACCGCAACGATCGGTACCAATATAAGTGTCATAAGCGCCAGCTTCACATTAAGGATGAGCATGAAGATGACATCCCAGATGAAGATGAAAAGTATCGCGAACAGGTTACAGAATATATCAGCCATAAAACCGCTTATGTACTTTGTATCCTCTGTTATCCTGTTAAGAAGTTCACCGGGTCTTCTGTCATTGATAAAGCTTAACGGAAGTTTCTGATACTTCTCAAACAGCTGCAGTCTTAAGTCTCCTGATATCTTGGAACCAAGCTTAGCGGACGCATTGCTCTTAAGGACGTTCATTATGACGATACCGATGCTGCAGACGAACATGATGCCCAGATAAAGCATTGCCGTCTTCATATCGCCGTCTTTCTTAAGCACGTTGTTAATGAGGCGCTTTTGAACCTCAGGATTAAGAAGCGTCATGATAGCGATCACTACCATCATCATGAATACTCCGAGAAAGTCTGCTTTGTATGTTCTTACGAGCCTTACAAAGCCTCCGAAGAATCTGCCGTTCTTGGAACAGTGAGGACATTCCTTTGTGCCCGGAATAACATGTCCGCACTTAGGACAGATCTTCTCGTACTCGTTACTTTCGACTTCTTCGAATCTTCCCGAGATAAGGATGTTGATACCTCTGGCAACATAAGCATAGCGGCTTAAGTGCTTGGCGGAATAATTCGCGAGTATCCTTTCCGTTCCGTTATGGTCGACTACGAGGATGCCGTTTCCTACTCCTGCCTGAGCAGTAGCCTTCTTAAGTTCCTTTATCTCAAAACTTTTGATCTTGTCTCCGCTTATGACATGTACATTCAAAGTCGTTACTACGAGATATGAATCATTGCACCAGTTGCCTTCTTCGCTGATATCGATCGGCACGGCGTAGTATATCTTCTCGTTTTCAGTAAGCTTTATCTTGTCTCTTGCCTGCTGCGGAAGTTCATAACGTAATATCATGAATCATCTTCCCGATTTACAGGAACAAATCGAGCATCCTCCTTTCCTTCATAGAAAGTTTGTCAACATCTCTGATCTCGAATCTGTTCTCATCAACGTCATTGATGATGAGTCTCGTATCCGACAGTTTCGTAACGGCATTTGATCCCATATTGATCGCGAACTTGCACTCACCCTTGTCGGTCATTACGTGAAAATACGCGTAGCCGTACTCGTCCTTGATCTTGTAGATCTTACTGATGACCGGCGTAAAGTAGCAAAGGTTCAGCTGATGCTCGATAAGTTTTTGAGTCTTCTCGCTCATCTGACCTAAGTCCTCGATGATGCCGATCTCGCTGCTGCCGTCGTGCTCTCTTACAGAGATGTATCTGTTCGCGTCGGAGAAAGGAAAGAGCCTTACGACCTTTATCCTGTCATAATGTTTTCCATCATATTCAAGGCTTAGGAATCCTCCCTCTGTCTTCTCGAAAACAGCCTCCGCCGTGATCATGTGTGTGGCAGTCATTTCCTCTGCCTTTTTCTCATACATGTTGATCGTATTATTGTCTGACATATGATCCTCCTTTTTAACTTTTAGAAATCCATGTTAAGCGCCATGGACTTGTTCTGAAGTTCCAAAAGATTGTGGTAGATACCATTTTCAATTGCGTTCAGTTCTTCTTCAGTTCCTTCTTCGACTATGCGGCCGCCGTCGATTACGATGAGCCTGTCGGCATCACGTAAGGTCGAAAGTCTATGCGCGATCGACAAAGTCGTTCTTCCTTTTACCAAAGCCTTAAGCGAATGCTGTATCGCTTTTTCAGTCTGCGTATCAACGCTTGCAGTTGCCTCATCAAGGATAAGGATCTTAGGATCTGCAAGTATCGCTCTTGCGATCGACAGACGCTGTTTCTCACCGCCTGACAATTCTTTTCCCGAAGCACCGATTATGGTGTCGTAACCGTCAGGAAGCTTACAGATGAACTCATGCGCGCTTGCAAGTTTTGCCGCGCGGATGATGTCTGCCCTTGTGGCATTTTCATTGCCGTAAGCGATATTTTTCGCGACGGACCCCATAAAGATGTAAGTATCCTGAGACACCATTGCAACATTGCGGCGAAGGTCTTTGAGTGCCAGGTCTTTTACGTCGGTTCCGTCGATCTTGATGGAGCCTTCGTTTACATCGTAGAGCCTCGAGATGAGGTTAACGAGAGTCGATTTGCCGGCGCCGGATCTTCCTACGATACCGAGCATCTCACCCTCTTTAACCTTGATGTTGATATCCTTAAGAACAGGTCTTCCGACTTTGTAGCCGAAGGTCATGTTGTTGATCTCGATCTCGCCTCTTGGTTCAGTTAGTCTTACAGGGTCTTCTTTTTCCTGTATCTCAGGGATAGCATCGATTATCTCGAACAATCTCTCGGCGGAGTTAATGCTGTCGGACCACATCCTGAATACCCATGAGAAGAAGTTCATAGGACCGTTGAGCTGCATTACGTATCCGACGAACGTGATAAGGACACCGAGTTCGATCTCGTGTGTGTTCAGCACGAAGAATACGCCGACGAGCCATATCCAGATGCTGGATACTTCCATTACCATGTTGTAAAGTATCGCGAACCTATTACGGAGCTTAACGATGTTGATCTCGGCTTCCTTCAGGTTGCTGCTCGGATGTCTGAACCGTTCGATCTCGTTATCCTGCTGACCGAATGCCTTAACGACACGCGCACCTGTCAGGTTGTCGTTAGCTCTTGCCGTTACCGCTTTCTCGGCACGGTGTCTCTTACCGGACAATGTCCAAAGACCCGGACGGAGCTTGACTGTCATGACGACCAGAAGCGGCAGGAGTATGCACGCGATCAAAGCCATCTTCCAGTTAAGGCGGTACATTACCGTGAAGGTAACGACTATCGTTATTGCATGAACGAATATCATCGGAAGTCCGTCGATAAAGAATTCACGTACTCTATCCGAATCGCTGAGGACTCTTGTCATGAGACCGCCGGTCTGCTTGTTGACGAAGAAGTTCAGTGAGAGCTTGCTCATCCTATCGAATACGTCAGTTCTGATATCGTGACTCATTCGGCTTGATACCTTAGCCATAACAAAGATCTGAAGATAGTTCGAGACGCTTTGTATGATTCGTGCAAGTATCATGAGGACTGCTACTACAAGGAGCGCCAGCATGAACTGACCAGCCAGGTTGAAGCTTGCTAAGTAGCTGTCATCTTTTTCGAGAACATGATCGAAAAGGACTGTACCCACGAGGTATGGCCAGACGATGTTTATCACACCCGATACCACATAAGTCAGCATGAGGATGACGACTTCGAGACGGTAACGCAGGAAGTACTTAAGCGTTCTCATGAAGATGGAGCGCTTGTTCTTCTTTTTCTCCTCTGATTGTTCCTCTTCTTCGGATTCTGTCTCCTCTTCTGCGACGAGCTCGGCGCCGTGCAGAAACGACTTGAGCTTTCTATAGAGGACATTCATATCCTGCTGATATCTGTTAGTGAATGCCGCGATGTTTATGAACTCGCCGTCATATTCGCCGCAAAAAATATTCGACCCGATAAACGCATCGAGTCGAACATGTGCAAGCTTATCAATGTCGTAGACGGCGACGTCGTAGTCGCCGGGCTCTTTATCGACAAGGTCTTCGCCTTTGTCCGCACCTCGGAAATAGTTTATCGTATTTGCAGGAAGCACCATTGTGCATACCGCCAGCTTATCCTTTGTAATCACTACATAGCCCTTAATGTAATTTCCGTCAAAGGACAGATCGATCGGAGATGACAACAGGATATTTGTATTTGTGATATTAAAATCGTTGAGTTTGGTTAAAACTTTTGAAGTCAATCTTTCTTCATTCATATTTGTCTCTCCTTCCTTTTTCTCTATTATCCGCAACGTTTTTGGAATAATGGAATGGATTGTAACACTATGGAATAACAATGACAATATCAAATTCGTTGTTTTTCGAAAAAACATACTAAAAGTCGGTAAATACTCAAAACAAGTGTATTGAGCGAAACGTTTTTCTTGTTAAAGAGCAAAACTTTTTTATTTTACGCAAGGATGATAAGATAGCATTATCTATCACGCAGATAGAAGACCATCAATCTTTGAGCAGCAATGATACAATTCATAATCATTGAGTTTGTCGGAAGGGAAAGAGATAAATTCAAAGGAGAAATTTTATGTTTGATTACAAAGGAAAACAAGGACTCGGAGTTATTTTGGGTATCGTCTCGATTGGGCTCGCTTACCTCAACTTTTTCTTCTCGTTGTTTGTGGGTTCACTCGAATTGATGATGATCGGATTCGGATTCGGTTTCATTATCGGAATCGTTGGAACGGTAATGGCCGGCCTCTCTCTTAAAGAAGCCAGAGAGATCGGAGCAAGGAAAGGCGCATCCATCGCAGGTCTCATCCTGTCCATAATGGGAATCACGACAAATCTCGCCATGGGCATTGCTTTCGGAGGATCCATCTTACTCACAGACTTCATGATCAACCGCTACATAACCTAAGATTTACGATCAGTTTATAACGCCAAACCGGAAGGAATTATCTCCTTCCGGTTTTTATTTGCTTAAATCCCGGAATGATCGCGCTTTTCGTTTTTTCAAAAACACGAAATAATGTGTGAGTAAAACCAAAACTTATTAACATTAATAAGTATCAAAATTCTAGGAGGTACTTATGAACAGTTTTAAACTGAAAATATTCACCCTGCTTTTTTCAGCATTGATGATCATTTTATTATATCCAAGTTTGAACATAACCGCTGATAATTCAGGGTCCTGCGGAGAAAACCTGACATGGGAGTTGGACGACGAAGGAAATGTCACTATCACCGGTTCGGGAAACTTACATGGACTAAGTGGCATAAGTAAATCAGACATTGTTACCGTCACGATCCCTAATACTGTCACACACATCGATCCTTATATGTTCAGTGGTTGTTATAATCTTAAGAGCGTCACTTTACCTGACAGCATCACCAAGATAGAATACGGAACATTTGAACGCTGCAATAGTCTTAAAGAGATAACTATACCTAAAAGCGTAACCGCCATCGATCCGTTAGCATTTCAGTACTGTACCAATCTTGAAAAAGTCGTATTTGAATATGATACTACCGGAATCTATCTGGCCGACGCATCATTTGAGGCTTGTACTAATCTCAAGACCATCATATCAAGAAAACCTATAAATACTCGTTGGGACTATTCCTTTGATTTAGTGAAAGACTACTCTGTTTACTACTACTACAATGTCAGTTATTCTGAATGTGAGTACGGATCCATAACGGGAAACACATTATCTTATGGGACTGATCTCTTACAGGTTCTCGTACAACCTGAAGAGGATTATGAATTAGATTATATTGTTTGGGATAACGGATCAAGAACTGAAAACCTCTATCCCACCAGCGAAGGTCAATTCTTAATGCCTGATTCCGATACCGATGTACAGTTAAGTGCAGTCTTTAAGAAAGCTTATTGCACGGTCAAATTCATGTGCGAGGATGATCCAAATCCACTTCAAAAAACACAATATAGTATTAATTCGCATCCGAAATACAACATGTCAGAACCGACAAAAGAACCGACAGAAGATAAAATATTTAAGTTTTCAGGATGGAAAAACGGAGAAAAAACTTACGGCAAAGATGAAGAACTTCCTGAACTAACCGAGGCTGTAACATATTATGCAGTTTTCGAAAGTCTTCCGAGACCATATAAGATCTGTTTCTTAAACGAAGACGGAACTGAGCTTCAATCCGATATGGTGGAATACGACCAAACCCCTATCTATAACGGAGAAACTCCGACTAAAGAAAAGGATGATAAGTATACCTATACGTTTGACGGCTGGTCACCTGAGATAACATCCGTAACAGGAGACACTACGTATACAGCCACTTATTCCAGGGAAACAAACGAATACGAGATCAAGTTCGTTAACGAAGACGGAACAGAACTTCAGGTAAGTATGGTGCAATACGATCAGACTCCTTCCTATAGCGGAGAAACACCGACTAAGAAAGATGATGACAAGTACACCTATACATTCGACGGTTGGACACCTGAGATAACATCTGTAACAGGAGATGCAACTTATACGGCTAAGTTCTCTGCCAACATGAAAGTTGATCCTCCAACTAATGTTCCGGAGCCTACTCCTAACCCTGAAGTGATCGCTTCATTTGAGGCTTTCGTTGAAAGACTGTATGAAGTAGCTCTCGGCCGCGAATCAGATCCTGACGGAAAAGCTTATTGGGCAGGTCAGGTTATAAACGGTAACCTTACAGGAGCTGACTGTATAAGAGCATTCTTGTTAAGTGAAGAGTTTAATAACAGGAACTTAAGTGATGAAGAGTTCGTAACAGTTCTTTACAAAGCACTCTTTGACAGAGATGCAGTTAATGATCCTGAAGGATTCAACTTCTGGATGAACAGCCTTAAGACTGTCGGAAGAGAGAATGTAGTAGACGGCTTCATTAATTCGACCGAATGGTGCAATGTATGTGCATCCTACGGAGTAAAATCAGGAGCAACAAGAGCCAAGGCTACCATTGCTTCAAAGAACGCTACTGATTTTGCCACAAGGCTTTACACAGAATGTCTCGGCAGAGAACCGGATGCTGTGGGACTCACGTTCTGGAGTCTGGCACTTACCAATCTCGATATTACGGGAACCGAGGCTGCACATGAGTTCTTCTATTCAGCTGAGTTCAACGGTTTTAACCTGAACAACACGGAACTCGTAACAAAGATGTATAAGACACTTCTCGGAAGAGAAGCAGACAGTGAAGGATTGTCATTCTGGGTAGAAAACATGGATAACGGAATGACCAAAGATCAGCTGTTTGAGAACTTCTCCACATCGCCTGAATTTACGGGCATCTGCGTAAATTATGCGATAGACAGATAATGTAACTTACCAAACACATATAAATAAACAGAAAAGGGCCGGGTCACAGATATGTGAGCCCGGCTCTTCCCTACATTAACGATCGACTGGTTTTTTCCCAAATACTTTTTTAGCCGTAGATATTTTCTACGATCTGAACATTAGTTACATATGCCTTGATATATCTTCTCATTATGAGGACAATAAGGATCAAAGCAATGATATATACGATCAAGAAGCGAAGCGGGAAAACATACACGAGGTATTCACTTCGCATCGTATCTGCCAATATCTTACAGATAGCGCGTCCGAGAGGTGTGCCGATAAGTATGCCTCCAAGTCCCGACAATATGATCAAAAATCCGATCTCGATATAATTCAGAATACTTACCTGTCTGTCGGACATTCCGAGCGCACGGTATATGCCGATATCTTTCTTGCGCTTTTCCATATTATTAACGGTAAGATCGAACATGTTGATCAGCGTGAACAGGCAAACTATGATGCACACGATATAGATCGCGACCCTGACCTTCGCGAATACGTCCTTAAGCTGCGCGGTATATTCACTGAGTGAAGAGATCGACAGATCCTCATTAGGACTTACCAATCCCTTCAATTCTTCGACGGAATCTTTGGAGATATCATCGTCCGCTTTTATATACCATTTCTGGTCGCAGGTAAGCGAAGTCAATTTGCTCCAATTATCCTCATTCGTATAGTAGATATTCAGATCATACGGACTGTTAACAAAACCCTCGACAAGAAGAGTTACTTTCTTATGATCATCACCCGCCTGCACCTCGGCACCAATTCGGTCTCCTTCCTTGTACTTGACCGATCCGTTTTGATACCAGTACGCGCCTTCATTTATGATTATCGGAACGACACTGTCATCTGCAGAAGAAGAAACATCTACATCACCGCTGCTTAGTGTATGGGTATCCTTATCCGTCTCGAAAAAGAGGTTAAGACACTTGAACTTAACAATATCCTCCACACCTGATACATTGCGGATCTTTTGTTCAAGTTCAGGAGTAAACGGTGAGTTTCTCATCCACTCGTCATCGTCACTCGGATTACCCTGTATTGCTACTATAAAATCGCTGTCGTGCCTGTATTCGGACTTCGCGAGTTTATCTTCGTCGAAAGAAGCGATTACCGAGAAAATAACGAACGCCAACATAAAACTCAAAGTCAACGAGAATAAAGTAAGTATCGTTCTTTTTCCTCCCGAAAACAGATAACGTTTACCGAGAAAACTTACCGGATTTTTGGTAAGTCCCTTGATGTTGCTCTTTCTTTTTTTCTTCGGAGCTTGGATATTCGCTAGGTCATCGGAAATGCTTACGTTCATGACTCTTTTTACGATCTTGCCCGTACATCCGATCACCACGATATCCATTACGACTAATGATGCAACTGCACAAAGTATGATCGCGGGGATATTTTTCGAGATAGGAAAAAATAAGCTTATGACAACGCCGAGCGCGGCGCCGATCAATGCGTAGCTCCAGAATATCGTGCGGCGTTCTCTGGCGACGATCCTCTTAAGCTGATCAGAGGTGGCGCCGATGAGCTTGAGCCTTCGAAACTCGATCATGTCGTTGACCAGCAATACTTCATAGATACTCTTAACCGAAACACCTGCAGTAAGTATGACAACTACAAGGAACGCCAGGAGAACATAAGCTATGTCTGCAAACGAAGAAGTACCGAGTTTGGAAAGTTCTATCTCGGCTTCAACGCAGAAAATAGAGATTGCAGTAAAGAGCATTACGGCAGCGGAGATGATTATCCCGAGCAGCACGCTCTTGGTCCTGTTTTTTCTTATGCGTCGACTAGCGATGGTCTTCTCAATATGCGTTATGCTCATCTGCTAATCTCCCATCCTCGATCTGCAATATCCTGTCCGCTTCAGATGCGACATTCTGATCATGAGTGATCAGGATTATGGTCTGACCGTATTCGGAATTAATCTTCTTTAAGAGTTTAATCACGTTGTTGCTGTTGGCCTTGTCGAGATTACCGGTAGGCTCATCAGCAAGGATTATCTCAGGTTTGTTGATAAGAGCTCTTGCTATAGCAACTCTCTGCTGCTGACCGCCGGACAACTCATTAGGATAGACATCTTCTTTCTCCGTAAGTTCCAGAGCAGTTATGATATGTTTATAGTAATCCTTATCGACTTTCTTTCCCGCAAGTCCCGCAGGAAGACAGATATTTTCCTTGACCGTAAGAATCGGAACGAGATTAAAATCCTGGAAGATATAACCGATCTTCTCGCGGCGGAATCTGATAAGATCGTTGCCCTTAAGGCCGCTTATCTCCGTTCCGTCGATATAGACTTTACCTTCGGTGGGACTATCGATACCGCCAAGGATATGAAGGAGTGTGGATTTGCCCGATCCGGAAGTTCCGACGATCGCCACGAATTCTCCTTTGTTGACCGATACGGTTATTCCCTGAAGGGCTTTGGTCTGAACCTGACCTTCGCCGTATGTCTTATGAAGGTTCTCAACTTTGACTGTGCTTAAGGTACTCATCTCTTCTCCTCATTATCTCATCGATTTCTGTTTTGTGGTCCTGGTACAATCCGGCGGTCATCCTTGTTACGAAACAAGATATACGACTTGGTTGATGTATGGATCCATTCTCTGTATAACTGTTGATAAAACATCCTTTTGTCGGACAAACATCACTATATTTACATGCCATGCATTTTTGATTATCGATCTTTGTCAGACCCTTGTTTTTTATGATTTCACTATACCATAATCCGCCGAGATCATCCTCAACTTTTCCGATCACGAATTCTTTTTCCATGCACGACGGACACATGAATATATCGCCGTTCCAAGCTATATAGAACGAACTGACACCACCCCCGCATTTGAACAACCTCTTATCGCCTTTTCGAAGATGGTTCTTATAAGCTTTTTCTATGAAGTCCCAGGAGAAGAAAACGTTGTTCATATTTCTTTCCATATAGTAATCCAATGCCTTCTCCATTACTTCCGCAAGACTATTTAGATCTTCATCGGACCAAACGTCGCCTTTGTTGATGCTGAGATCAATGCTTCTTAAGCCGCCCTCATCAACCAGGAACTTCAGGTTATCAGCATAGTTCATGTAATTGTTTTTTGTTACGACACTGTTGACCTGAATACCGCGGTTCAATTCGATCTGATACCTGTTCAGGTATTTGAATCTCTTGATCACATCATCAAACGTTCCCTTGCCGGAAACCCATACTCTGTTGAGATCATTATCTTCTCTTCTGCCGTCAAGACTTATCTTGACATAGAAATCGTTTTCGATAAGGAAGGAGACTATGTCCTCATTGATCAGAGAACCGTTGGTTGTCATCGAATAAACGAACTTGATATCCGGATATGTTTCATTGATGTAGGAGATCGTCTTTTTTATCATAGGAAAACTGCAAAGGGTCTCGCCACCGATGAAATTCACACCGATCTCCTTTTTGGGATCTTTATCGAGCTCGTACTTCTTTACGGCAAAGTCAATAGATCTTTTTGCGGTTTCTGCGGTCATCTCGTAGTCGAGCTTATCCTTCAGATAACAATAAGTGCATCTGAAATTACACTTGCGATTCAATTCCAATGTAATGTTGATCATTAGTGTGCTACTTCCTCTCTCATCTTATGTATGTGGTCAAAATAAGTCATCTCGTTATCATTGTGAGATATTACGATGATGATCTTTTGCTCTTTTATCTTCATAAGGTACCTGTAAAACAATTCTCTTCTCTTCTGGTCAAGCATTGCTGTCGGCTCATCGAAAATGAGCACATCCCTGTCATTACAAAATACCCTTAAAAAATCCAGTCTCTTTTTCTGTCCTCCGGACAGTGTGTTGCCGTCAACGCCGACAACAGTATCAGGACCGTTCTCCATTTCCTGTATCTCATCATAGATGTCGATCTCTTTGCTGATACGCTCGATCTTTTGAGCGTCGGGTTCTTCGCAGAAAAGATTCTCCTTAAGTGATTCATTGAAGAACATACTCTCCTGCGGAACATATCCGATATGTTTACGAAGGTCGGTCAAAGACAATCCGCAGATATCGTTCTCATCCACGTATATACTTCCCTCCGGAGGCATGTAAATACCGAGCAACAGATTGATGAGCGTCGATTTACCGATTCCGCTTCGTCCGACGATCCCGGTTATACTGCCCTTCTCAAGCGACAGATTTACGTTCTTCAATACGTCCTTACCGGTCTGATAGGAAAAATTAAGATCCTTGATATCGATCTTAGAGATACAAGGCACCCTGCTTTCACTTCCTACGATCTCAGGTTCTTCCTTCAATAATTCCTCAACGCGTTCCTTGGATGTGACATACTCCTGGTATCTCGCGTTGAACTGACCGAAAAAGAAGAACGGAATAAGGAGGAATGACTGGCATTCGATCATTGAGATCAGAGCACCGACGGTAGTCCTGCCGTTAAGCACACCGATACCCGCTACAATGAAGACTACGCCCTGAAGGATATATAGGATAAGTCTTGCTCCGCTGGTATTTGCCGCTGACAGGAGCGCCGCCCGCTTTCTTCCGAGAAACGCCTTCTCGTACTTTTCCGCATACTTCTTTTTGCACTTCTCATAGAGGCTGTATGTCTTAATGAGGATCTCCTTGCTGCAATTCTCACTTAAGACGCCCAATGCTTCTTCGTCTGCCTTAAGAAAGTTTTTTACCTCTTTCTTGATCCTCTTCCCGAGATATATGGTCATAAAAGCATAGAAGACTATGACCGCCAAAGACAAAAGAAGGATCCTGTAGTCAACTTTTGTGATCACGAAGACGACTGATATGAGCATCACGATATTTCCGAGAAGTTCTATGAGCATATCTCCGTAAAAAGATGATACAGTTATCGAATCTTTGGAATATCTGGCGATTATCTTCTCTGTTCCGTTATCCACGAAGAAATTGTGTTTCAGATGAAGAATATGGTCATTTATCTTAATCCTCAGATCCTTTTTGACCTTTTCCTGGAAACAGCATTTTCGATACTCATAGAAATACCCTTCCACTATCTCGAAAACATACAATGCCAATAACATTCCAAGAAGGATATAAAAATTCCCGCTGTTCTTCCCGGATAACTGATCGATCATAAGCTGATGCACATAAGGGATCAAAACAGTTACTATGCTTGCTACCCACGACAGGATCACCAAAAAGATCCACGCAGCCGTATTTCGCTTATTAAATACAGATCTTCTCAACATCGCGCTTCACCTTTTTCTCTATATCTTCATTCATCAGGAATGCCCTGTAACTTCTAAAGTATTCTTCTCTGGACCAGGAATCCTTTTTAACGAACATTCCAAAGTACAGAAGATCTTTCTTCATCCTGCAGGTACTTTTCTTATATGCTGCAAAGTACTCATATCTTCTGTCTATGGCACCGCATATTCCGTTGCAGAAATACAGATATTCACAGTTAAGGCATTCCTTTTTTTCTCCTGTTACAAATCGGCTCTTAACATCGTCACGATCGTAGTAAGAACCGTCGATAGTTTCTTCTTCCTCAAGATTAGTAAGGAGCATATTCTTATCAACGATATTTCCGCACGGGAAAACATCTCCGTTCGGATGCACTGCTGCTACTTCACCAAAGCCGCCGCACTTCTCTCTCGGGATCAACGCATTATCTATGACTGCCGAATATCGTCTGTCAAAACCCTTGTTATCGATAACATAGTCAAGGAAGGTAAGATAACTCTTTTTCATTAAGCGATCCTGATTCTCCCACATGTCGAGACTATAGCCTGCACCGTTTCCGATAGGTTCAACAAATCTCATCTGAAAGTAAGCATCGTATTTATCGGCAAGTTCCAACGCAGCCTTCAAATATTCTTCAGAATCACTGTCTATTACGTATGAGAAAGATAATACGCAACCCGTTGCATTGATGGCCGCATATCTCTTTTCCATAGAAGCTAGGAGCTTCTCATCTCTTACGACATTTTCGATACTCATCTCGATGCAGCCGATATGATCTTTTATCTGATCGAGTTTCTCGCCGTTTAACAAAAGACCGTTAGTCTGAAGGATGATTCGCTCTTTTCCGACTTTTTCGGAAAGGCACTTAAGTATATCTTTTATGTCAGGCCTGGAGAGGGGCTCTCCTCCCGTAACGACAAGTTTCGTATCGGGAGAAGAGCACAGCAGGTCGTAGTATTTCATTATCTTTTCCGAATCGAAATCTTTCTCGATCTCGATATCAGGACTGCACTGAAGGAAGCAGAAATCGCAGGCCATATTACAGTGGTGAGTCAAAAAAAGATAGACACTTCTAAACTTCCTTTTCTCATTCGCACTCTTAGCAAGTCCGTATGACTCGAGTAATTTCTTTTTTGATCCTTCGTCCAGTTTCTCGTATTTTTCTCTGTTGACTTTGATCCATCTCTCATTTTGACTGTTAAGAAGGATCACGCTCTCATCTGATGTGTATTTCTGCAAACGTATTTCCACGCAGATCACCTTCTTACTGTCTGATTATCTTCTGTCAGGGATCTGACCTGATAACCGTTTTCATTCAGATAATCCACTGCTCTTCTAAGCCTTGGATTATCAGCTTCAAGAAGCCTCGCGAACACACTTTTTGTGTGCCTTATCATGATCTTTTCAAGATTGCAAAGATCATCATTTGCCTTATTAAGCCATCCGGTGAGCTTATAGTTCTTAAATCCGCATCTGGTACTGATGCATGCATGTCTGACACCGCAGTCCGAACATGCCAAAGCCTTGATAAAGAACTTATCCTTAAGAGCTTCAAATCGCTCACTGTCTATTCCGCTATAGATATCGCCGATCTCCCAGACATTGTCATTTGCAACGTAATTACACGGGTAGATCTTGCCGTCGGCAGTAATGACAAAATGATTCTTTCTTCCTGCTGAGCAGAAATATCTCGGACGATACACAAGAAGTTCTCCGAGTCTTCCGTCATACATATCAAGAAGGATCCCGTCATCAATATGCTCTATATACCAATCGTCGAGCCTTCTCATCTGTTCATCCAGTTCGCGAAGGCTGTCCGCACTCCAGTTCTCAAATTCATTCAAAGCAGAATTGATATGCTTTATCCCCATTTTGTAAAAGTAATCCACATTATCACAAAAGTACGACACGTTATTCGTTGCCACAGTCATTCTGACTGCAAACGGGATATTGTTATCAAGCAGCGATCTGATCGTCTTTTGTGTCTTCTCATATAAGTTCGATCCGTTAACAGATACTCTGTTTGTAAAATGAGTCTTCTCATCTCCGTCGATACTTATGGAAAGATCAACTTTCTTTTCAACGATCCTTTTCATGATCTCGTCATCCCAGATCGTTCCGTTGGTCGTCATCGTAACTTTGATCTTATCGTCATCATTGATAAGATCCATCAATTCCAAAAAAACATCACGATTTAACAGCGGTTCGCCGCCAAGTAAAGTCAGGTCGATCTCTTTATCGCCTGCATATTCCCTGCAAAGCTCGAGTGCTCTTCGCATGAGTTCGCTCGAGAGCATGATCCTGCTCTTTTCTGCGCCCTCATAGCAGTATTTGCACCGCATGTTGCAGTCATTCGTCAAATATAAAGTACAGTCCATCGTTAATTTATTCCTTTTACATGTAAACGTTCGACACAGTTATTCCGTATCTTTTCTTGATCATGTATCTCTCGAAAACACTGAATACGGGTGTCACGGCATAAACCGTCTTCATCTCACAGTAGATCATCTTATCTATGAGTTCTTTTTTTAAAGAATCATCTATGGGATAAGCGGGATTACCTAGTATTCCTTTGCGGTATCTCTTCTTTGCCAGATCAGACAAGGAACATATCTTTTCCGGCTTTAATCTGCTTATCATCTCGTTATCCAGGAAACTTTCTTCAGTCAATCTGACAAAACCATAGTCATGGATGGAACCTGAAGGTCCGGAAGAAGTTATAAGTCCGTCATCATAAAGGTCATGCCAAAGCTCTGTAAAGCTTTCATCTTTATCTTTTTTCGGATCGAGATATCCGGCTTCGAGGAATGCCGCAAAGATCCCTGTAGTAAGTGCACAAAGAAAACTGTTTCCCGTAAGGAACTTATCGTCGTCGTTTGTTTTCGATGTGACCATGGAAGAATCATATGCAAGAGAAAGCCTTTTAGAAGTTCCTTCCGGGATCAATCTTTTTTCTGTTACCTCCAATACACATTCAAGACTTGCAGGGTAACTTATCTCACCTTTATTATTTGCTGCCGCGATTATCGTTATTCCTTCAGAACGCGCCTTTTCACAGCTTTCACTGAGCCTTTTAAGTGTATCATCGGATATCTTCCTGATCCCTGCACTGATGTTAATGACATCCACATTTTGTGCAATGCAATACTCTATGCCTTTTATGAGTTCTATAGCTTTTCCCTGATCATTATCATCCAAAACTTTGTAGCTTATGATCTTTATATCCTGATGTTCAAAACCGATACATGAAGCAACTTTGTTCCCGTGACTTTTCTCGCTCATCACGGGTGTGTCCAGAATTCCAACCTTTATCATCTTTTCTCCCAAAAAGGCATATTACTCTCTAAAGTAATATGCCTTCTCCAGTTTTCCTGATCTAATTAATGAATTGCAGAAAACAATGCGTTCCAGAAGAAGATACAATCTCTCTTGCAAGCATAAGCTGCATCGGAATCACCACAATCATCTCTGTAAGCCTCAACTACATCATTCAACTCTTCCTGATTAAGTTTCTCTTCGATCATTTTAAGATCCTCCTTTCACCAAAAATGTATGTTTAAATCCCCAGGGCAAATGCTAGAAACAAAGGGGAATTAAAACCTGATTTTAGCCAAAGAGCCACTCCCACCAATCAAGCCAGCCACCGCCGGATGTGTAATAGATATTCATGCTTTTCAGTCCCTTTCGTTTTTTCGTTAATGTGTTGTGTGTGTATGAGTTAGACGTTATTTTTTGTCTCAAAAAACAGACCACGTACTAAACGTAAGTAGTCTATTTCATCCCGGGTCATAATGTAAGGGTGTTCCCTTTGAATGGTCGTTTATCACTTTGAATGGTTATAATCGAAGGCTGATCTCTGCTTGATACATGCCGTTGACCACTTTTGCATCGTATGTTCCCTTATATTTTTTTACGACGCTCTTTATATTTTCTATTCCGAATCCATGATTCGAAGTGTCATTTTTCGTAGTTAAGACTTTGCCGGTTTTATCATGTTTCAGATTACCGTCAAAGGTATTTTCTGTCTTCATTACAAGGAACTTCTTTCCCTGCTCGACACTGAATTTGATCTTGCCGCTTTCTGTCTTCTCGATCGCTTCAGATGCATTCTTAATAAGGTTAGCGGATAAGACGCAAAGATCTCTCTGGTCAATAGAAAGATCGTCACCCATATAACCGCTTATATCTATCTCACACTTCTCGTTGATAGGCTTAAGATAATAATTCAGAACTGTGTTTACGATATCGTTACCGACATCATAGTTATTCTTTGAAATGTTTTGAACTATACCGAGAGTATCCTCAAGATATGACTTCAGGACACTGCATTTTTTCTCCTTACAGAAGTACTGCATCTCCAGAAGATCATTCACGATCTCGTGCCTGAATCTCTTGGTCTCGTTTTCTCTTTCCAGAAGCTGATTAAAGTATTCCCTTTGCTGTTCGTTAAGTTTTTCCTGATGCTCTTTTTCCATGCGATAACTATGCATACAGTTGTAATAGTAGATAAGTACGATAAGCAGAACGAAGATGAGTGCTTCGCCGACAAAAGCAAGATATTTTCCGGTGATCATCATCTTATTTCCCGGAACCTCTTTTAAGATGACATAGGTAAAGAATGATATCATCGCCGTCAGGATAGCCATGATAAGATCCATGACCACCCACATTCGTTTCGGAAGCCTGAATGATTTCGGTCCTCTCTTTTTGTCGAGAAGGATATAAAGGATCCAGATAACGCCTGTAACCGTTCCGAGTATGATGTATTCCTTGATGAACCTGTCGATCACAACGTTTTCGAGAAGGATAAAAAAGAGTTCTTCAAACATAGAAAGGAACAGCCATTGTCCGATTCCGGTCAGGATCAGTTCCGGAAGTTTCATATCGAATATGAAATAGATCATCGCGAAGATCAGAAATACGAATACCGGCAGCGGTCCGATGTTGATAGACATCCACTGAAGGTCGAAGATAAGTCCCGCGATCCATATGAGAAGACATGCCGATAATCCGACATTTCTTTTGATGCTGTTCTCGCGAAGATCGACTTTGAAGACGACAAAGAAGAAGGAAATATATTCCCAAAGCATGTTTATGTTCGCCAGCGCCTGTATCATCCTGCTCATATCGATCACCTGTGCTTCGTGTCGTAAGTAACGAATGCCCTGAGAAAAGTCGCCCGTAAACGTCTGGATACAAGGATCTTGTCGTTACTTACAAGAGTGATGACGTTTTTATCGACATCCTCTACCTTGCTCATATTGACGATATAAGATTTATGACACTGGAAGAACAAACGCTCATCAAGTTCTTCCATCCAAGACGAGAGCGGCTTTTCCGAGCGGAAATCCGCCTTGCCCGTGAAGATCAAGGTCGCCGATTTATTTGCTTCGATATAGAGAATATTTTCCTGTGGGATCTGATAAGAGACACCGTCGCGATAGACCGTAACTTCTTTTGACGAGATCATGTGCTCTCTGACGTCATCCAGTGCTGCGTATAATTCCTTCTTATCAACCGGCTTCGGAACAAATCGAAAAGCACCTATCCTGAATGCCTCCCTGTAGCGGTCTTCTCTGGCCGTAAGCATGATCACTTTGTAATCGACTTTGTTCTTCTGAAGTTCATATCCTGCTTCAATGCCGTCGATCTCGGGCATCTCGATATCAAGAAGCAAAACATCCAGACGATCCTCTGACTTCAGAAGATCGGCCGCTGAAAAAAACTGTATAAATCTGACCGTTATTCCATTAGATGCCGAATATTCATTCAGCATCTGTTTTATCGCATCATGAATATGCATTTCATCGTCGCAAATTCCGACAACAAAATCCTTGGTGCCTTTACGCACTGCCATTTAGTACCCCCCTGGGTCTTTATCTCACTCAAACACGCACATATTATATAATATTTTATACATCATGCCAAAGCTGACAATGAGTTATTTTTTCTGCAAAGCCCCGAAAACACTGATATTTCGAACAAAGTTTTTTGACTTTTTAGCAACGAACAAAATATTGATATTTTGTCAATAAAATTATCGCATTTTCGAACGATCTTACATTTTAGTAGACAAGAAAAAAGAGAACGGGCCTTGTATGTCCGTTCCCTTTTCTTGCGTTTTACATCAGATTATCAATTATAATCCGTATTTATCAACATCGTCCCACGTTATCGTAGCGGCATCAAAAACCTTATCTTCGACGAGAACAACTTTCTCCTCTATATCGCCTTGGATAATTTCATCGATGTACGAAGCCATAAAAGGACTGCACTGGATTTCGCAGTTCCAGTTGCCCATCAAGACTTCTTCCATTGCATATTTGGCGCAGTCA
>JAGCGK010000085.1 GCA_017649645.1 Clostridiales bacterium
AGTGGAAAACTGATTCTTTGCTCCGGTATTAGTTTTCCTCTCGAACTTCTCCATCGGGAATACGATGTCCTTAAGTTCTGCATCAACCGGAATTACTTCTCCTATCGGGAAAACAGCATTACAGAATATGAAATCACACATTACGTCTGCGGAATAGTACATTACGAGTGAACCGCAATTTTTGCACAAACCTTGCAAAACAGCCATTTAAAAACCTACCTTCAATTTTCATAAATCGCGCATAAGCGCATTAAAAGACAAATTACAATATAACCTCCACGGGAGAATATGTCAACTATTTATATTATTAATATAGAAAATTACGCGTTCGTGTTATAATCACCACAAACATAAAGGAACCAGGCCAAATGGAATCAAAAAAGACAATGCCAACAAATGAACATGAGCGATTTATGCGAATGGCACTCAAAGAGGCTCAGAAAGCCTACAAACTCGAAGAATGCCCGATAGGTTGCGTGATAGTAAAAGACGGCAAAGTCATAGCCCGCGCCCACAACATGAGGATCACTCATAACAGTGCATTAAGCCACGCCGAGATCCTGGCGATCAAGAAAGCCTGCAAAAAACTTGATTCCTGGCGTCTTTCCGACTGTGATCTTTACGTCACTTTGGAGCCTTGTACCATGTGTTCCGGAGCTATCATCCAGGCAAGGATCAGAAAAGTATATTTTGCCGCATACGAACCTAAAGGCGGTGCAGTATGCTCCTGCAACGACATTTTTAACATCGCCCACGGCCATAATCATCAGGTCCTTTTTGAGGGGGGCATTCTTCAAGAAGAGAGTTCCAACATGCTTAAGGAATTCTTCAGGGAAGTTCGAGAAAGCAAGAAACTTAAAGATTCACAGCCATCTCTTTTCGAATAAGCCAGACAATCTTCTCTTTTACCTTTATACCGGAAGCTTCAACGGAAGCAGCATAGAGATCAAGCTGCATGCCGTGTCTTTCCTTTACGATCTTCTCTATCTCAGTAATGTCATCTGTCGGTATCTTGTCAGTCTTATAGTCAACGATTATCGCCTCATCACCTTCTAAGAAGATAACATCCAAAACACCTTGTACCAGCGTATCATCATTAGTGTCTCCTACTTTAGTCGAGAACAGTATCGGGCGCTCAAAATCAGCCTTACCGTTCTTTTCTGCACTCGCGATACGTTTGAATACTACAGATGAGAAGAATACTTCCAACTCATGCTCGAATTCTTTAAGAACAGGAAGCATATCATCCTTAATGATTCCTCTATCTTTGAGGAATGATATCTCTGAATCCAAAGCTTCCTTTGTACTCTTTCCGCTCTCAATATCAGCCAATATCGAAGGGAAATCCATAAAGTGCAATAAATTATGGATAAGTGTTCCCTTAGCAGAAGCAGTCTTATATGAATCTCTGTCTTCAAAATACTCAAGTTTCGGAACAACAAGATTTATAGCTACACCATGCTTGGATGCCAGATCACTTGAGTAGAGAAGTTTCTGTTCTTCCCTCTTCATCTCAGAAACACTTGTCTTAGACGGAGCTGTAATAGAATCCTGATATGCGTAATCCGCGAATACCGGCTCTCCATAATCATTAAACTTTACTATGCTCAGACTCGGATTAAGTATCGTATCACCTTCAAAAGAAGGAATGTATGAAGGAACATCCACATCATCAAATGAAACCATTTCGATATCAGCAGCATTGAAATCAGTAATATGCTCCACATAAGGAACTGCTGCAACTCCCACTTTTTCTCTGATATCTTCAGCAGCACCTAATCTTCCCAAAGCTAAAATCATCTCTTCATAAATACTTTTTGCAGCAAGATGAATATCTCTTGAGTACTTTTCTTCCTTAGCTGAAAAAGCATTTACGAAAAATGGTTTTCTATCATCAGAAATGGCAAAGTTAATAACAACAGTAAGTTTCTGCATAGCTCTTGTAAAGGCAACATACAAAAGTCTAAGTTCTTCAGATATGATCGACAGACGAATCCTGTCTTCAAACATATGAGTTTCAAGGGATTTTTTCAGTGTAATCTCATCCCCGTCTTCATAGTCATAACTGACAAATCCAATCTTATCATCAAATTCTATCTGCTGAGCCTTAGTTCCTTTTAGTCGATTACTCAACTGAGTAACTATAACAAACGGGTATTCAAGACCTTTACTCTTATGCTCTGTCATAACGGCAACAGCATCTTTTTGTCCATGCTCATAGTCATAAGTAACTGAATCAGACATTTCGATCTTAAGTTCTTCCAATGCGTTAGCGACAGCTGCAATATCACTTCCTTCATCAGCAAATCGATCACACATCCATTTCTTAAAGGATCTGAGTTTATTCACATCACCTTTCTTATCAGCTTTTATTGTTGCAAGGATTCCGGTATATGCATATATCTTTTCAATGAGTTCTCCAATATTGAACATCATAGACTCAGATCTCAGATCATCAAGCTTATTCAGAAAACCGATTACCTTTTCGTACAAACGGAAATTCTCAGGCTTTTTCTGATTAGCATAGTACCTGAGTTTTTCTATTAGATTGATCTTTATAAGACCATGTTCAGAGGCATACAAGGTGATTTTTGCAAGTTCATCTAAAGTAAAGTTTGAAAATCTGTAACCCGCAAGCAAAACACCCACCAAGCACTCATCTCTATGTTCATTTCCAAGAACAGTAATAAGAGAGCATATGGTTGCGATGTCAGAATCTTCATAGATATTACGAGCATCGTCACAAACTGCAGGAATTCCCAACAATTCAAGAATAAGAGCTATATCCCTGGCTCTGGCATTGCTTCTGGTAAGAACGCAGATATCTTTTGGAGATGTTCCTGGTCTTTGAAGATACTCTTTGACTTCACGAACGATAACCTTCATCTCCATGCTAAAGGCTTTCGTCAGTTTGGAATAGTCAACATCATCTTCAACTTCTATAACACCGTCATCACCGGTATTTTCTTCATTATTGCTTTCAGCAAAAGTACATACTACCTTAGGCAGTTCATTATCATCACTTGATGCAGATTCAGAGTCTTTATCATGATTCAAGAATTGATCTTCGTCATATTCAATCTCTGTAGCATCTCCGCTCATTAATTGTCTGAAAACAACATTAACAAAGTTAAGGATCTGCTTAGTGCTTCTGAAATTAATATTCAGCGGAATGAGTTCTCCTTCAGGATTATTATCCCCTTTGTACATTTCACTCCTTCTTATGAAATTACTCGGATCAGCATAACGGAACTTATAAATACTCTGTTTAACGTCACCAACAAGGAAAACATTATGATTGGCAATCAATTCGATTATGCTGTCCTGGAGACTACTGTTATCCTGGTACTCATCAACGTAAATCTCGCAGAATTTTTCTCTGTAATGCTTCCCAATTTCAGGATCAGACAGGATCAGTTTTGCATAGTGTTCCTGGTCAGAATAATCCATGGTCCTTAATCTTTTTTTCGAAAGCATGTATGCACTATCAAGCTCCCTCAAAAGTCCATTAAACTCACGAAGGATCAAAGTCCTGGTTTTCTGCTTTTCAAGAAGTTTTTCTCTGCCCGCTTCGAACACATCAGCATAACTCGTTTCTATCTTGTATGGTTTTATTAATGCTCCGCACCCTCTTATCTCTCTTTGTGAAAAAACGATCAAAGCACAACAAGGAGCATAATCGTCCTTAAATTCTTTCTTCCACTGTGCTATATACGGATGGTCTATAGTTGCCAACTGTTTCAAACAGTTACACATCAGATCAAAAAGACCTTCCTCATCTGTATCAGTTGATAACACTTTACCAACTGACAATATTACTTCTTCCAAGATCTGTTCTATCATTTCCCTGTTTCCTTTTTTCAGGTCATAGAAATCCATGTTATCAAGAGTATTTTGAGCAGACGAAAGAGCCAACTCAAAACTATTCTTCATTTTCCGAACAATCTCACCAATGAATAATATCTTTCCTTCGTTATCTATTTTTTCACGTCTCTTAATATCTTTTTCTGTTTTATCCAGGTAATCAGGCAAACTTCTGAGTTTAGAAAAAACACTGACAAGATTATCAACCAACTCATCATCGCTTCTTCCGTCACCAAATGAGTTAACCAGTTTCATAAACGGAGAGGACTTGAGCTCATCCTCGCTGTCAAAAGACAGATATTTTTCTTCGAGAATACTATAGGCCGCTCTTTTCAAAAGGATCTTTTTTTCCGCATCTCCTAATATCGATAATCCGCTTTCAAGATCAAACCCGTCCAGTTCACATCCTTTCTCTCTGATTATTCTTGAACAAAACGAGTTAGTTGTTTGAATATACGCAGACGGAAGGTAGTTTAGCTGTTCTTTTAATCTTGCGATGACCGAAGGATCTTTTTCCTCAGCAAGCCTTTTTCTAATAGCCTTATTTATCTTTGCAACCATATTATCGGCTGCCGCCACAGTAAAAGTCATAACTGCAAGTCTGTCCAAAGATACTTCTCCGCTCAATATCTTCTGAACTATCCTTTCAACAAGCACAGTTGTCTTTCCTGAGCCTGCAGCTGCAGATACCAGAATATTATCAAAACCATGATCTATCGCTATTTTTTGCTGATCGGAAAAACCCATTACATCTCACCTCTTTTCTTAAGCAGATCTATGAAATAATCATTCCTTACTCCTCTACCTTTTGTTTTTTTGTAGTCATCCTTATCAAGACCATAGTCAGTTTTGTCTTTCCTTAACTGATCCTGATCATTGCCGCATATACCTTTGTACGGACAGTAACCACACATTGTCCACTGATTATTAATACCATTTGGGTTTACTAGGGCATCACCTTTACCCTTGGATATCTGTTCACAGTTCTTAGCAATAAGATCCTTTACCGCCGAAGTGATCGATAAAACTTCCTCATGAGCAAACTCTGACACTTTAAAAGAGAAATCCGTTCCATCATCTTTCTCTGTTTTTGGTCTCAGGCCAACCTCTACATAACCGACATTATCAACTTCCCTGCCCTGTTCGATCTCAGCCAAAGCATAAGCAAACAACTGGAATTGCAGACCTGCGGCAAGCTTTTCTTTATCTACCGATTTTTTACCAGTCTTATAGTCTACAATTCTCAAATTGTCCAAAACTTGATTGTAATCAACACGATCTATATATCCGCTGAAACTGAAAGGGATACCATTCGAAGTCGTAAAATCAAGTCTATTTTCAAGTTTTTCCAGGCTTTGCTCGAACGCACACGGTACGTAACCGGATTCAATACAGTAATCAACCAATTTCGGGAAAGCTCTCTTAAAAATCCTTCCTGCCTTAGAGCCGAGATTACGTGAATAGAGCAGTGAATATCTGTCCGGCATCTCCGAGTCACCAACAGCCTTCAGATAGATTGTCTTTGACAACTCATCAATGTAGTTTTCGTCATTCAGTTTTTCCCTGAATTTAGACAACTCTTCCAAAGTCTTATACTCCTTAATGGCTTCTTTGAATGCATTCTCAAACATACTGTGAGCAACGATTCCAATTTCATTCAATTTAACTCTGGTACCGTCATCTCTCTTACGTATCTTAAGGACCTTTTCCATCATGTAATGTAAAGCACAATAGTTGAATGTCTCAAAGGATGAAACACTTCCATAATATCCGTCCTTCAAGAGTTTCATCATTGTCTCTTCTTCTATGTGAGAGTTATATATATTGTGGGCTTTATCAACTGCCAGTCCGTATACAGGTGTCGCAAATTCTACGTATTTATCGATATTCTCGTTATAACAAGAATTAATAAAACCAAAGACTTCACTCTCAAGTTCCGGCTCGGTATTAATCATGATGAGACTGTCGGTAGAAGCATTGATAATAAGAGCCGATTTTATGAAATCCTCTTTACTCTTTGTCTGGATCTTATCAGGAAGATCTATTGATATCTTGGAATTTAGCCTGATCAGTTCATTATTACTCAAGATACCTTCCGTACGCGATGAATAAGGGAAATTCGATGAATTACAGCCAATAACAAACAGAACCTTACAAGGAGTGTAGCAGGCACTGTCAGAATCGACTATCTCAATCGAATCAACCGTCAGAGGGATAGAAGCCAGAACCTTATTCTTCATATCGATCTTAAGAAGCGAAGAAAAGACCTCAGGGGTTACGGCAACATCATTAAGTTCAGTCTTGAACGATGTAAGAAGTATCATTACTTCCTTATAACTTCTGACAAGCAAAGATGCTGATAACGAATCTCCCTTATCGACATATTCGTTACGCAAAGCTTCAAGATTTCTTCTTAATGAATCAATGAAAACCAAGAGATCTTTAGCCTTAGCAGAAATAAGTTCATCATAAAACACCTTGTCGGATGCTTCTTTAAGAGGAAGAAGTATTGGTTTTACCAAATTATCCCAAATGTATGGTCCTCCCTCGGTGATGACCTTGCCCTCGTAATACATCTTGAACTTTTCAGAATCCTTAATTCCATCTTTCTTATACTGGGATTCATCAAAGATCCTATCAGAAAACCTGATGTTCTCCTTAAGGCAATAATTCTCAAAATAATCAACAAGTTCGGCTCTTACCGGAAGAAGTCCCGTCTTAAGAATCCTTACAACAAAATCCACAGGATATCCGTATATCGGAAGATCAACGAACAACTCTGTTAAACGCATAACAGGTGTGTTGTCTAGTATCATGCGCTTATCGATAAATGCATCCAATCCAAAAAGTCTCATGATACCTTTGAATTTCTCGGTTACATTATCGTCCGGACAGAATACTCTTATATCCCTGTATCTGTAGTTTTCCTGCCTGGTGAGCCTTATTATCTCGTTACATACAAAAGACAGTTCATCATCAAGAACATTCATCCTGAAAAGCTCTACAGAGCCGTCAGTCGAAGGAAGATTGATCTTATCATCAAAAGCATATGCAGTGGTTATCTTGGCAAGATCACTCTTATCCTCCTCAAAGTCAAACAATGCCGGTATGACAGTATATTCCATTCCTTCGGAACGGAGCGAACTGATAAGCAATTTACCAAAATAGTAAACGTCGGCATCTGCATTCTCGGAATTATAAAGAACGTAAAGAACTATTTCACAACCAAGTCTGTCAAGTGACTTCAAAAACTTCAACTCTTGAGGTGTAAAGGTTCTGGAGGAACCAAAACCGTAGATGACTATCTTGGTCTTTCTTAGTGATTTGAGGTAATAGTATATTCTCTTATTCGGAAGATCGCCTTCTGCCAGAGCTTTGTCAATAAAATCACTGGCACGGCCGAGGTCACTTTCAAGAAGAGAAAAACCATATTCTTCATTTATCTCAAGAATATAGCTCATCAAAAGCTTAAGGTCATAGATCTTGTCAGTAAAAGCATCGTCTTCCTGATCGTCATCATTAACAGCTTCATCAAGGTCGTCAGGTGTGATCCCGTATCTTGTAAAATCGCCTAGGATGCTAATCAGCTTATCGATATATTCGAACTTGTTTACAAACTTATTGATGTTCTTAAATTCGCTTCCATGTTTTACCAAGATATTGTAGATAACGTTACGGAGCATGATATCATCAAATCCCGTTATGGAATCATCTCCGGAATTAGACACTATTCTCTGAGCAAATTTCAGAAAGCTCAGGACGTCTTGTCTGACAATACCTGAAGTAACGATCTTGTCACCGACCTTGATATTCTTCTTACCTTCTGCCGTGATGGTATTAAACAATTCACGTTCAACAGAAGCCTTAGATGTTTCAGGAACTATAAACAGTATCTCAGATTCAGAAACTATCTCAGAACTGATAATGGATTTCAACGGACTTTTAAGAGATCTCAGGCATTTTACCGTAATCATAGTGCACCTCAACAGCAATATCCAAATAAAGAATCTTACCGTTTCAGTATACTATAAAGACCCGGCCAAAAATCGTACATTTGACCGGGTCCTTTAAATATCTTGTTAAGATTCTGTTATGTGAGCTTGTCGAGGTTACAGCCGTTCATCTCACGCATATTCGTGTCATTTCTCTCCAAAGCGCTCTCGATAGCTTCCTGCTCTTTAGGTCTCTTGATCTTAAGAGTTGTAGTCTTGATCATGTCTTTTTCAGAGAAGACATAGTTTCTAACGATCTTATAAGAAGGCATCTGGTGGTTAGCATCACGGAGCTTGTCGTTAAGATACATGGTTATCTCGCTGTCGCTGGCTTCACCCTTGGTTCCGACTGCCTTGGCAATAGCTTTTCTGTCGATATAAAACTTAGCGCAGATATCGATAGCCTCACGCTCATTCCTGTTACCCCATACAAATGCCTCGATAACACCAGGTATGTCCAGAAGGAGGCTCTCGATCTCCTCAGGGAAGGCCTTCTTACCGTTGGTAAGAACGATCATGGACTTAACTCGGCCTGTTACGTGGATACAGCCCTTCTTATCGATAAAGCCCATGTCTCCTGTATGGAACCAGCCGTCTGCGTCGATGACTTCCTTGGTAGCTTCTTCGTTCTGATAGTATCCTTTCATGACACAGTCGGATTTTGTAAGGATCTCACCGACTTTGTTAGGAGCATCAACTCCGTCGATCGCTGCCTTGATGCCTACCATCGGGCGGCCTACACTGCCGTAGACGTTACAAGCAAGAGTGGTTGTCGCGATAACCGGTGAAGTCTCGGTAAGACCATAACCCATCATGAAATCGATACCGATGTTATTGAAGAATTCAACATATTTCTTGTCGATGCCCGCACCGCCTATGACGACCATACGGAGGTTACCGCCGAGTTTCTTGAGGATGTCCGCAAATACGACACGGCGAAGGTCGAGACCGAAGTGTCTCAGGAACCTTGTAACCGGGATCATTATGCTGATGAGCTTTTTCTTGCCGGACTGCTCTATGCCTTCGTTGATCTTCTCGTAAATGTTTTCGAAAAGCAAAGGTACGGAGATACAAAAGTCAACGTGCCATTCGGATACGTTCTTGACGATGTATCGAAGGCCGTCCGAAAAACATGCGCAGCTTCCCCTCGAGATAAGGAAGAAGTCACAGGTGTTCTCGAATGTATGGTGCAAAGGAAGGATAGAGAAGTATCTCTCACCCCTGCCTGCATAAAGTGTCTGTGAAATAGAATATACGTTGGAACAGATATTCTTGTTCGTGAGCATAACACCCTTACTCGCGGATGTCGTACCGGATGTGAACAGGATTATCTTGGTCTCGTCAGGATCGATCTTGTTGGTGGTGAACTTATCATCACCCTCTTCGATGAGCTTTGTACCCTGTCTTACAAGATCATAAAGATCTACGAAGCGCTCGTCATCAGGCCACTTGAGCTTATCGCTGATGCCTTCGACGTACATGCAGACAAACTTCTCGATACAAAGCTTGTACTCACCCTTGTCCATCTTATCCGCGATGGAGAGCATCATCTCATGATGCTTCTGCTGGTAGAAAAGGACCTTAGCCTCGCTTCTCTCAAGGAGCTGGACCAGCTCGCCTTCTGGAAGAGCCCTGTCAAGAGGGATTCCGATACTGCCGCTTCCGAGTATAGCTGAATAAGAAACAAACCACTCATAGCAGTTCTCACCGACTACGCCAAGTTTGTCTCCGAAATATTTTGAATTGATGATGTATGTGCCAAGCGCCTTTACATCTTTACCGAATTGAGAAAAAGTCCTGTGTTCCTCAGGCAAAGTAGGCTTTCTTCTGAATATAGCAACATCCAGTTCAGCATGTTTTTCTGCTGCATCCAGAATAAGATCGCGGATAGTCTCATATCTGTCCGCCTCATAAAGCGCTGTTCCCTTAACTTCGCGCATACTTCCTCCAAGTGCTTTTTTACTCTTGAAATATTAGCATTTAAAGTCAGATTAGTCCATAATGCAAAGCCACATAGCGTTCATTTATATTTGCCACATTTTCCTTTTCAAAAAAGATGTTGCAAATATTCGTTTTTTTATTATTATAAGTATGAATTTGAAAAAAAACGGAGATATCTATGTCTGATACAGCACACTTAGACAAACAATACCCTACAAAGCGTACCTGGGACGCTAAGGTTGCTAAGTTCTTCTTTCTGTTATATACATCAACGGTCATCAACCTCAAGTGCATCCACAGAGAGAACTTTCCTGACAATTATCCATATGTGATCGCTTCCAACCACCAGTCCTATGCTGACGGTGTATGGATCGCCAAGTACCTTCCGAAGGGCCACTTCAAGAAGATGTGCTGTCTTGCAGGCGCTGACCTCGAGACAAGCCACGGCAAGATCGGAAGACTTATCATGAAGGTCGGACGCGGTATCGCCGTTGACAGATACGGTAACCCTGTAAGAGGACTTATCAAGGCCAAGAAGGAAGTCGAAAAGGGTGATATCTGCCTGGTATTCCCTGAAGGAACAAGATCTTCCACAGGTGAGATCGGAGAACTCAAGGACGGTGCTTCCTATATAGCTATCAAGGCTAACGTTCCTCTTGTACCGGTATTCGTATCTGGCGCTTATCAGATCTGGAACAGACATATGCCTAAGATGAAGACCTTCAAGGGCTTCATGAAGAGAAAGAAAATGAGGATCATCATCGGAGAGCCGATGTATGGCAAGGATTTCGATAATGATGCTCACAAGATGACGGCAGCTCTTGATGAGTGGATGAGAAAGATGCATGCCCTCTATTTTGACCCTGAGAATTGCGAAAGGTGATCTTTTTAGATCACCTTTTTTCTTGCTTTGGAAAATATGCGAGATTAAGAGCTTCCGGGAAAACTTCGAACCTTATCCTGTGACCGTATATCAGTTCACCGTCGCAGTTACCCGACAGCTGGAATGAATTATCCTTACATGTGATGATGCCGCTGGTTGCCTTAAACATCCTTACCGATTCGTCCTGGACGTGCTTTCCGTCAAGACCTGCCATAAAGAACAGTTTACCGTTATGAAGCCTTCCCCTGTTCTCTGTTACACAAATATCAAGGACTCCGTCGTCTATCTTCGCATTCGGGGCTATGCAGCAACCGTTATTGTATTTACCGTTACAAATGGATAGTGACAGGAATTCTTCATCCTCACAGATCTCGTTGGTCTCACTGTCGATAAGTTCCAGACTATAGTCCATCTTATATGATTTCATCTTCTGGAATCCGCGCAAAGCTCCCTGGATATTGGCCATCTGTCTGTCAGCCTTCTTGTTCTTATCCAGGAATTCCTTGGCATAGTACAAAGCCGTAGTCTCAAATCCGAATGAAGCTATATTGATGAAATATCTGGACCATACAGGAAGATGATTACCTAATACGTCATAACTGTCGATCCTTACAAGATCGATCGGAACGACATTAAGATCCTGAAGCATCAGTACACCCTTTTCCGGATGCTGAAGAAGATAATCAGGAGTTATCGTCTGTGCAAAATGGTTTACGGAACCCAACGGGATGATGGCAAGCGGCGTTGATCTGTAAGCAAGACCGTTAACGACTTCGTGAATAACGTTATCGCCTCCGCAGACGACGATGGTTACGTTATCGTCAGACTGTTCGCTGGCTTCAACCGCATAATCCGTTGATTGACTGGCATTTTGGATATAGCGAAGCTCAATGTGATTTCTCATATCTTCGTTCAAGGAAGCAATGGTATCTTCGAGCTTGCGAAGTTCTTTTGAATTGATCTCATTGCTTATTATGAACAAATAACGCATCGCATTGTCCCTTCGTGTTATTGATTAGTACGAGATTACTTCTCTGTCTGAGTCGACAACTTAAAGACCAGATCGACTACATCGCCTACAGTCTTAACGGCATCCAGATCTTCATCCGGCATCCTTATGCTGTAGACTTCCTCCAGATCAACGACCAGTTCGTAGAGCTGCAAGGAATCAAGATCCAGTTCTTCAAATATCATCGTGTCGGGTCTGATATCTGTTGGTGATATTTCGAGCATATCCGTAATTATCTTTATAAGATCATCCAAGATGAGGTCCTTCATCTTAGGTTCATCCAAAGATACATCATCGTTCATACGTTCTCGAGGATCGCCATTGTCACCCATTTTTATTCTCTCCTTCGGCCTTCTTCGGCCACTTTCTTAGCTGTTTTCCTTATCGAATCCGAACCGCTGTAACGCTTGAGCTGGGATGCGATATAGTCATCTATCTCCGATACCATCTTAATGAGCTTTTCCTGATCTTCCGGAGAATACGGCTCGAGTATTCTCTTAGCAAGCACCGTGTGGAACTTCGTGTGGATCCTGCAGGCGAGCTTACCGTTCTTGGTAAGGCTGATCCTGACGATCCTTCGATCTGCTTCATCTCTCTTCCTTATGACATAACCCTTCTTAACAAGACGATCGATCGCAACCGTAAGAGTTCCCGTCGTAATTCCGAGATCAGTAGCTGTCTCAGTCATGGTCCTGGCTTCATAAGGTCCTATCGCATCAAGAGTATGCATCTCCGCATTGGAAAGATCGGAGAAATATCCCTTGGACAGAGCCTGCTCTTCGGTAAGAAGTACGTTCTCATAAATCCTTACGAGAAGCTCGCTCAGTTGTGCTTCTTCTGCTCGCATGATACTTCCTCCATAAATCAAAAATAAGCAACAAATATTATACCCTATTTATGTTTGTAATTCAAAGCAATTCCTTGATGTCCAGAAGCTTAGGGTATTCGCCTCCGAACAACGAAAGTCTGGTAACCTCGGCATTTAAGGCCGCTTCTTCGTCATAGCCTTCGTACTTGCACAGAGCCGACATCAGAACGTCAGGTCTAAGGTTCTTTACGGAACCCGCACAGACATAAAGCTCGCAAACGTCCTTATCCTCAGGCATCTTCTGCGCCTTGGACAAAAGAAGCGGTCTTATGTCAGTCTCGACTATCTTTCCTTTGGACTTCTTCTCGACCTTTATCTCCTCCTTTTCGAAAAGGTGCAGCATCGGCTCTTGTACTTCCGGGGCCTTGATCCTGTACATGGCCGTCGTAACAACGCTCATAAGGGAATTCTTCGGTTCATCGATATTGATCCCGCCATAGAGCTTAACACCCCTCGGAAGGTTCTTATTGACCTTCTCCATGAACTCTTCGGCATCGACAACGCGGCTTAAGGAAATATCAACGTAATCGCCCAGAGTATCGATACCTACTCCCAAAGGAAGTGCAAAGACCATCATCGGCCTCGGGTTATAACCCTGGGTATAAAGGATAGGCATCTCAGCCCTTCTTATCGCACGGTCGAAAGTGTGCATCAGATCGAGATGTCCCACAAAGGAAGCATCTCCTACTCTCTCGAAAAGGCACCTTACAACGTACTCGGTCTGGTGCTGCTGTCTTGTCATCTCAAGGCTTCTCTCATTTTGGAGCATAGCATTCACCTACCTTAAAACACTGGGCACCACAAGCAGAGCATTTTGTCCTGCACGGAGGAGTGATCTCTTCCCTGTATGCCTTTTCTCTTTCTTTCTTGAAAAAACTCATATTGACGCCAACATCGATATGCTCCCACGGAAGGTGCTCATCATCCACGTCAAAACCCTTGGCGAACATCTCCCAGGTAAGACCATGCTCGGTCAGAGTTTCCATCCAGGTATCATACTTAAAATGATCATCCCAGGCATCGTAGAAACAACCTTTGCGGTAACCTGCTTCGATAACATCGCAGAGCCTTCTGTCGCCCCTCGCGAGGACAGACTCCCAAAGCGAAGTCTCAACATCGTGCCAGATGTACTTGATGTTCTTGGACTTAAGAAGCGACCTCAGATGCGACTGCTTCTGGAGAAACTCCTCCTTAGTATTCTGCTTTTCCCACTGAAAAGGCGTAAACGGCTTCGGAATATACATTGAAGTCGATACTGTGATCTCAGGTCTTCTCGCCTTTATCCCCTGTTCCCTGCATACATCAAAGTAGAGTTTCTCGATCTTACGGGCAAGATCTGCGATACCTTCAACATCTTCCATCGTCTCTGTCGGAAGACCGAGCATGAAGTATAGCTTAACCGTGCTCCAGCCGCCCGCGAACGCGAGGCTTAGGGATTTCATGATATCTTCTTCGCAGATACCTTTATTTATGACGTCACGAAGTCTCTGCGTTCCCGCTTCAGGCGCGAACGTAAGACC
>JAGCGK010000008.1 GCA_017649645.1 Clostridiales bacterium
CCAATCTTCACCTGGGTCACTGGTATAACTACTCTCTGACTGATTCTTGGTCACGTTTTAAGAGAATGCAGGGATATAACGTATTCCATCCGATGGGATTCGATGCTTTTGGTCTTCCTGCAGAGAACTATGCTATCAAGACAGGTATCCATCCACAGGATTCCACTCTTAAGAATATCGCAACAATGGAAAAGCAGCTCAAGGAAATGGGCGCTACTTTCGATTGGAACTACGAGCTTGCTACATGCATGCCTGATTACTACAAATGGAATCAGTGGCTCTTTATAAAGCTTTTCGAAAACAATCTCGCATACAGAAAGAATGCTCTCGTTAACTGGTGTCCTAAGTGCCAGACAGTTCTTGCAAACGAGCAGGTAATCGACGGTAAGTGCGAGCGTTGCGACAGCGAGATTGAGAGAAAGAACATGACTCAGTGGTTCTTCGCTATCACAAAGTATGCTCAGGAACTTTTGGATTGTCTCCCGCAGCTCGACTGGCCGGAAAAGACTAAGAAGATCCAGACAAATTGGATCGGAAGATCTGAAGGTTCTGAAGTTTCTTTCTTCTGCGAAAAGGACGGCGAGCAGCTTAAGGACGAGAACGGTGATCCTTTGAAGCTTACAGTCTTCACTACCCGTGCAGATACGTTCATGGGTGTTACTTATGTTGTAGTCGCACCTGAGTCAGAGATCTGTACAAAGCTCACGACAGATGCTCAGAAGGAAGCTGTAGAAGAATACAAAGCATTTACTGCAAAGGCATCCGATATCGATCGTATGTCCACTACTCGTGAGAAGACAGGTGTCTTCACAGGAAGTTATGCTATCCATCCGTTGAACGGTAAGAAGGTTCCGATCTGGGCTTCCGACTATGTAATCGCAGGTTACGGTACAGGTGTTGTTATGGCAGTTCCTGCACACGACGAGCGTGACTTCGAGTTCGCTACAAAGTTCGGTCTTGATATCATCCGTGTTGTCGCTTCCAAGGAAGGCGCTGAGGACGAGCTTCCTTACTGCGAGAAGAAGGGTGTTCTCGTTAACTCCGGTGAATTTGACGGAATCGAGATGCACAAGGCTATCGATGCCATCGTAAACAAACTTGCAACAATGGATATGGGTTCCAAGAAGGTCAACTACAGACTTCGTGACTGGCTCATTTCCCGTCAGAGATATTGGGGTACACCGATCCCTATGATCCACTGCCCTTCTTGCGGCATCGTACCTGTTCCGGAGAAAGACCTTCCTGTACTCCTTCCTTACGATGTTGAGTTCAAGCCTGACGGAGAAAGCCCGCTTGCTAAGTGCGACAGTTTCATGAACTGTAAGTGTCCTAAGTGCGGCGGTGATGCTAAGCGTGATCCTGATACAATGGATACTTTCGTTGACTCATCATGGTATGAGCTCCGTTATCCTGATAACAAGAACTCTGACGAGATCTTCAACAAAGATCTCATCAACAAGATGTGTCCTGTAGATAAGTATGTCGGCGGACCTGAGCACGCTGCTATGCACCTTCTCTATTCGAGATTTATCTGTAAAGCAATGCGTGACATGGGTCTTTTGAACTTCGACGAGCCATTCAAGAGCCTTGTTCACCAGGGTATCATCCTCGGACCAGACGGCAACAGAATGAGTAAGTCCAGAGGCAATACGGTTGCTCCTGACGAGTATGTTGCCAAGTACGGTTCAGACGTATTCAGAACATATCTCGCATTCGGATTTGCTTATACAGAAGGCGGTCCATGGAGCGATACAGGTCTTCAGGCTATCGTTAAGTTCGTTAACCGTGTAGAGCGTCTCGCTGATGATGTTAAGGATATCAAGGATTCCTATGATGCTTCCTCTTTGAGCAAGGATGATAAGGATCTCAACTATGTCCTCAACTACACCATCAAGGCAGTTACTTATGATACAGACAGATTCCAGTTCAACACTTCCATCGCACGTATGATGGAGTTGATCAACGCAATCTCCAAGTATCAGCAGTCCGGCAACGTTAACAAGGGATTCCTCCGTCACACAGTAGAGACACTTCTTGTTCTCTACGCACCATATGCTCCTCACTTCACAGAAGAGCAGTGGGAGAAGATCGGCAACGGTTATTCCATCTTCAACCAGGAGTGGCCAACATTTGATGAGTCTGCACTCGTTAAGGATTCCATCGAGATCGCTGTTCAGGTCAACGGTAAGATCGTATTCAAGGTTGACGTTCCTTCCGAGGCTGACCAGGCTGCAGTAGAAGAGATCGTTAAGGCTGATGAGCGATTCAACGAAGCTCTTGCAGGAAGAAATATATTGAAGTTCATCTATGTTAAGGGAAGACTTGCTAACATCGTAGCTAAGTAATCTTACTGCATCATTGATCTATCAGAGGGTTGTCTTTGACAGCCCTCTTTTTCTTTTCGAAAAAGTTTAGTTAACCATAAAATATTTTTGGTTGACTAGTATCAAAAACAGTGCTATCTTTCATATCGGAGGAATCAAGATGAGCACCAAAGATGAACTACTGCTTCTTTTCGAGAAGAATAAAGGAACATATCTGTCAGGCGAAGAGATCGCTGATAGTCTACAGATCTCAAGGACTGCCGTATGGAAGGCCGTAAACAGCCTCCGAAACGACGGATATGATATCGATGCTCAAAAGACCAAGGGCTATTGCCTGTCACCTATGACGGACAAAGTTTCCTCCCAAGGAATCTCCAAGTATCTTACCAAAGACCTGGAAGTCGAAGTTTATGACGAAGTCGGTTCAACGAATAATATGCTTAAGGAACGAGCTTCCCAAGGAGCCAAAGAAGGTCTTGTCATAGTAGCGAATTCACAGACCGGCGGTAAAGGGAGACTCGGAAGAAGCTTCTATTCCCCGCTTGATACAGGTGTATATATAAGCGTACTTTTAAGGCCACAGAATATCGAACCGCAGAAGGCACTTAAGATAACGACCATGGCAGCTGTTGCAGCGTGCAAAGCGGTCGAAACAGTAACAGATAAAAAAGCACTCATAAAGTGGGTCAACGATATCTTTGTGGACGGTCTGAAGGTAGCAGGCATTCTCACGGAAGCATCGCTTTCAATGGAGACAGGAAATCTTGAGTATGCGGTCCTCGGTATCGGTTTTAACGTATACGAACCAAATGGCGGATTCCCGGAAGAGATAAAAGGAATCGCTGGTGCGATATTGGACGAGACAGTCCCTGATGCTAAGAACAGATTGGCATCGGAATTCCTGAACAGATTTAAAGATATCTATGACAACATGGATACTTCGAACTACGATATAGAATACAAAAAACGGAGCTTCGTGATCGGCAAGAAAGTCAACGTGATCTCACCTACCGATACGAGAAAAGCAACCGTTTTGGATATAACTTCCGACTGCGCACTGATCGTTGAATATGAGGACGGAACAAAAGGTACTCTCTCAACAGGCGAAGTCAGCATAAGACCAGAATAATCATCAAGGAGAATTTGTATGAAAAAAACATATAAGTTAGTTTTGTGCGCCCTTTTTGCGGCACTTGCAGCGATCGGAGCTTTTATAAAGATCCCTGCTCCCCTGGTTCCTATAACTCTTCAGCTTCTTTTCACGACCATGGCAGGTATCATATTGGGAAGTAAGCTCGGAGCGATCTCCGTAGGTTCATATGTACTTCTCGGTCTTATCGGTCTTCCTGTTTTTACAGGCGGAGGCGGACCTGCTTATATCCTTCAGCCAAGCTTCGGTTATATCCTCGGATTTGTCTTGGGAGCATTTGTAACAGGTCTTATCGCAGAAAGAGGAAAGCCTTCATTTGTAAGATATCTTATCGCTTCACTCGCGGGCCTTCTCGCCGTCTATCTTGTCGGAGTTCCGTACTGCTACCTCATAAGCAGGTTTTACCTGAAAACAGACATGGCAATAAAAGGCCTCGTCTTAAACGGCTTTCTTATCTTCCTTCCGGGAGATGCGATAAAAAGTGTTTTGAGTGCATTCTTGGGTAAAAGACTTGCTCCGATCGTCAAGAAAAAACTCGGATAAGATTACTCCTCATCTTCCTCTTCTGCCTTCGCGCGTTTCCTGTCTTTAAGGAATTTCTGCACGGGCTTAGAGGTATAGATGATAAGTCCCACAGGGATCGCGAACCAAACGACCATCATAACATTTTCGGATACGCCGAGTTTTTGAAGAGCAAAGCTTACGCCAAGAAAAAGAGCTCCTGCAGCAACTATTATGAGGTTTCTCTTAAGTGATCCTTCGTCTCTCTCGAAAACGAGATCAACAACGATATAGATAAGAATAGCGGCAACAACCAATATGGCAGTTCTCGTAAAACCTGAAAGGTTGATAAAGAAATCCACGTTTTTGGTCGCATACCAAAAACCGAGGAAAACAGCTATCATCGCTATGCCTTTGATACTCTTACCCATAGAAGTTCCTCCTTAAGATTTACGAAAACCCATCATCGTGGAAGTAGCGATCAGCTTGCCATTCTCGTCAGTCACTATGACATCAAATGACGCGATCGTCTTTCCGCTCTTTATAACCCTTGATTCTGCATACAGGTATTCACCTGTTGCAGGTGCGTTAAATATGATATTCGAACTAAGAGTGCATGTATCGGTATTATCAACATTACACGCCAAAGCAAAAGTAAAATCAGCTATCGTATAAATGCATCCGCCCATGACAGTATCGTTGGCATTAAGGTGCTTTGGAAGTATCTTAAGTCTTGTCTTGGCGTGATCCTTTTCAGCTACCAGGATCTCTATTCCCGTTGTCTGCGTTGCGTATCTGTCCTTGCTGAAATATGCTATAACTTCTTCAGGCGTCATCTCTTCTTAACCTCATCGATAATACATTTTGAATTCGGATCATCGATTATAAGCTCCGCTGCATAAGGAACAGTGATATGACCTGAAGCAGGGTTCTTGATGCTCTTTATAGGTTCACGGATCTCTGCTTCGACTTCTGACTTTTCAAAAGAAAGATCACAGTCGATCATCTCACAGTTAATGAGCCTAAGGCCCTTGCAGTAGCAAAGAGGCTGAGTACCTATAATAACGCAGTTATCAAAAGTTACGTTCTCACTATACCAGGCAAGGTATTCGCTCTTGATCTTACAATTACGGATAGTAACATCCTTCGCGTGCCAGAATGCATCTTTTGTATCAAATGTGCAGTCTTCAAACAATGCATCTTCGATATATTGGAACGAATACTTTCCTTCAAGACTAATCCTGGCGATCCTGATCTTCTTGGAATTCATCAGGAAGTACTCACTTGATGCGGATGAATCTTCAATGATAACTTCATTATTGTTCCATCCGAATTCAGGAGATACGATATCACAATCCTTGATCCTTACTTTATTACATTCCCTGACAGCCTTAACACCGTGGATCTTACAGTTAGTGATCATGACTTCCCTTGAGTACCACAAAGGCGCTCTGCAGTTAGATGTCATCTCACTATTTTCGATAAAAAGGTGATAATCGTGCCAGAAAGGATATCGAAGATCAAAGAAACTGTCTTCGACCTTGATATTGCTCGATTCTTTGAGCGCACTCTCACCATCGGCAGGGCCCTGTATCTTACATTGCTTTACAACGAGATCGTCCGAACCGTAAAGTGCACGTTCCTCATCAAATGTCTTTCCTACTATTTCTCTCATGTCATTTACCAATCGCTGTCCCAATCTCCGCCGGAATCGTAATCATAACTGTCGTATGAATCGTCCCAACTGTTATCGTTACCGCCGTTCCAATCATCATTGGTATCCCAATCCTGTGAGAATTCTTCCTGAGGGAATTCTTCGGCGTCGTAGTCATCATCGTAATACCTTCCAAGATAGGAATCATCCTCGACGTAGGAATCCATATTGGAAGTCTGGTCCCAGGAATCATAATCCTGATCATATGCATACCAGTAATTTCCGTGTCTGTAGTATGTATCGCCATCGATCTCGTAATAACCGTTCTTCTTTCCGAAGATCTTTGCTATACCATTCGCAAATACACTGAAGATAATGATAATGATGGCAATCATCAATATGATGGAAATTAAATTGGAGCCCTTCTGTTTGCCTTGCTGAGGTCTGGCAGAACTGCGGTTATTACCGGAAGTAGCTTGTCTCGCGTCCATAACAAGATCTTTTATCTTAAGATAGATCTCGTTAACGGCGTAAGCCTCATCCGTGCCTTCATATCTGACGGCTCTTTCTCCGTTAGCCTTGTTCTTATATACGACAAAGTGACCAGTTCCCTGGTCTTTATAAATACCGAAAGCCTTAGGTGCCTTATAGTCTTCACCGAGATGCACATGCATCCTCTCGAGAGGAAGATTGTTAGCTGCACAATATGCCTTAAGTTCATCAATTGTTTGAGGGGTGTCAGAAGCTGTTCTCGCGAAGTGGGTATTAACGGCTCCGCAATGAGGACATTCTTCGGCAGTTGCTTCGATATGATTGCCACAATAATCGCAATATACTTTCATAAGCACCTCCACTTCGTAACCTATAGCAAATTATAACAAAATCGCCTTTATAGTTCATCAGTTTTCCAATATAAATATTAAAAAAATAATACTAAACATGGTACAATCGAACCAAAATCAAGGATAGGGGCAGTATATGAAAAGCGGTTCACACAGGAGTTCGATGAGCAGACGAAGCAGTATCGGAAGCAGAAGCCACAAAAGATCATCCTTGAGTTCACGAAACAGAAGAAGCAGTCTGACCAAAAGGAATAACCTTTCCCGAAGAATGACAAGGTCCCATTCCAGTTTATCCCACAGGAAAAGTTTGGCGAGAAGAAGAGGTTTCGATTCACATGCTTTCGCAGTAGGAAGAGCAACGGGCGTCAGGATAAACGGCAGTCATGCTGCAGCTCACGGAGCTGCACTTCACAGAAGTTCTTCTCGAAGGTCATCTTTTAACAGACCTTCTTCTACATACGGTTCACGTTCGAGAAGGTTTTCGGGAAGAAGGATGAAGATCGTTAATTCGAGTGATCAGGTCGCGACCGGAGTATCGACTATCGGGATCATTTTCGCTATCATTATCGGTATAATGACGATTTCCTTCTTTGTGATGATCATCATCATGATGCTCGGTATGTCCAGTGTTTTTAGTCTCTTGAGGTGATTTATGAATGCTCACTATTCAGATTATGTAAGCAAAGCCGTTCCATTGTCGGATATCGTTTTCGATAAGATAAAGGCTGAGGACAAAGATCTTCTGAAAGATGTGAAAAAAGAACACATCCGTGCGAACAAATGGTTCCTTGTGGTGATGTTCGTGATCTTTCTGTTCTGCTGTTGGGGAATAATAAGTTCCATCATTGCAGGCATCGACAAGCCGTTCCAAGATATAACGGCATTGGTCGCATTCATACTCGGATTTTTGCTGTCAGGATACTGGATCCATGATGTTTTCGCGGGCTTCAGAGGAATAAGAAAAGGCGTGGTCCTGGCATCATCAAGACTTCAGGAAGAAAAGGATAACAGAAATAAAACATATCAGTATGTTTTCGATATATACCTTGAGGATACAGATCAAACACTGATGAGTTATCAGGTTGATCAGGAAGTTTTCACCGACATCCAACCGGGTGACGGAGTTGTTCTCCTTAAGACAAGGTTCAAGGTCAAGATCCTGGCAGACCCATCAAGACAGGGTGTCATGGATGTAAGCAAGATCAAATCAGGCGTATAACAAGAATATTAACATATGGTAAACACTCAGCTTTAAGGCAGTTTCACCCTCTTTTCTATGATATTCTTTAGGTATAGTTTTTTGGCCTTTTTTATCGTAGAAATGAGGTATGCGATATGAAAAATACTCTTCGTTTCTTAGCCGTATTACTGATAGCTGCTTTCCTGGTGGGTTGTTCGGGAAGCAATAATTCCAAGAGAAAAAAGAAAAGATCCAAAGATACAGACGAAACTGTCGAAAGCATTGAGGAAGAAACCGAAGAGGAGACTTCCGAGCAGACTACAACTACAGTTGCTGAGACAGAGACTGAACTGACGGAGACCGAACCTGAGATCACCGAGCCTCCTAAGGGTGAATACGGATACATCGCCGAACCGGATCAATTCTCGATAAATGACGAATATATAATCGCTGACGGTGAAGATTATCAATGTGTTTATTCTTCTGTCAAGAGCTATATCGAAGGTAACCATCAAGTAGTCCTTCGTGCTACTGCCTATGACGCCGGAGGCAATCTTCTCGATTCCACCGGTTGCAGCATAGATGTAATTGATAAGGATGATGAAGTCCTGGCAGATTTCTATTTTTATCAGGTTGCCCCTATCGATCACCTGGAATATGAATTCTTCTACAACGACACAGATCTGGTCTCGGCCAATAAGGATTTCACGATAGAAGTCGGATTTGAAGAGTATCTTGTCTTTGCGGCAACCAACAACGGACCTAACACCATAAAATTCGGCTTAGGAATAGTAATCCTCCTCGATAAGGACGGTAATGTCATCCAGACACACGGAGTCGGTTTCAATGACAGAGATGAGGAACTCAAGGTCGGAGCAACGGAATACTATACGATGGACATTCCGGAAGGCTGCACCGATTACAAACTCTTCACAACTGCAGTACGTATGAACAAATCAGAACCTGCCAAAGAAAACATCTGCCCGGAATTGGAGATCGTAGCCACTTATACGGAAGATACGGCAGGTGCCACATGCGACTACGGAAAGGGAATTTTCTACGTAGTAAAGAATATCTCGGATAAGAAATACGAATTTTTCGAGCAGACAATTTCACGAGATGCTAATACAGGTGAACTTCTGTATTACACATGGGGATATGAGGTAATAAATCCGGGCGAAACATGCATGTTCAAAGCTACGATCCACCTTTCCAATGCATTCCCTGATACTGTTGAAGAAACGCGTTTTACTCCTCTGGAAACGGAGTATAATTCCGTATTGGGACAGTTGTCCGCGAGCGCGTATAAAGACGGCAACGAAATATTCATTTCCGTAACCAACAACAGTAATTACTACGTCGGTTCACCTTATGTCTATACAGTAACATTTGATGCAAACGGAAACTATCTTTACGTTCTCGAAGGATTCTTCGGAGAAGCTTACCTTGATCCCGGAGAGACTGGTACCAGGTCTCATGAAAATCAACCTGATGTTGCTTCCTGGGAACTCTACGTGGTTACGTATGGCGTATATGAAGAAGATCCTGATCCGGACAAAGAATACGAACTCAACGATGATCCGGAGTGGATGGACGATTGATATAATACTGATATGAGAACGATCAACATTGAAATCGGAATGCCTAACTCTGAAGACGCGATGAATACACTAAATAATCGCATCTATGCCGAGCGTGCTACGCGTGCGCGCTGCGTCAAGATAATCCACGGTTACGGTTCCACGGGCAAAGGCGGAGTCTTAAAAAGAGCCTGCCGCCAGAAACTCATGGGCTACAAGAGAAGCGGTATCATCAAGGGATACTGCCCGGGCGAGAACTTCGGTCCATTCTCTGAAGAAGGAAGAAAGTTCGTCGAGATCTGTCCGGAAGTTCGAAATGATCTTGACTGGGGCAGAGAAAATCCGGGCGTGACGATCGTTCTTTTCAGATAGATCAATTCTGGCGCTCAGCTGCATATAGATTTACTCTGTTCTCGATGATCGGGATCGTATCGTCGATGCTCTTCTGCCCTGCAAAATAAGGCTGGATCTCTTCGTAGATTATTATCTGCACAGACGAATCGATAAAGCCGATACCCGATGCCGAATCAACATACGAAAGAAGCGTGTCAACAAACTTATCCTCATCAAGTCTTACGGTCGGAATGCGCTCTGCACTCATCTCACCCGGAGTGAAGTAAAGACTATAGTAGTTCTCATAAAGTTCATTCGTATCTTTAATCACCTGATATGATTCTTCGATAAACGCGTCACGGTTTATCGGCAGTGCACAGTTATGCGCGAAAGCTCGTTGGAATTCCTGTCCCGTCAAAAGCGAGACAAATTCAAGGCAGGCATCAGGAGCACTCGTAGATGCAGATATTGCCACTGAATCACGGACACTCGCGATCGGTCCCCTGCCGTCAACGGAAGCAAGGCCCAAGAGTACATACTCGTCTATAGGTCCGTGAACTTTACGAAGGATACTCTTCGCACTGCAGATCCTTGTGTATGAAGCCACCGGAACTGACGTATCCAGAAGATCATCCGCTGACGACCTTTCCTCATCATAATGATCGAAAACATTATCTGACGTAAACTCTGCGAGCTGCCTAAAGGCCTCATTATCAAAGTCATAGTTACCGTCATTATTGAACTGATCACTCATATTTCTAAGGCAAAGATCGAAGAACTCCAGCTTATCAAGACCTGTCGGTTCATTACCGTTACACGGGCCGCTTATAAAGTCTTCATACTCATCAAATGTAAAACCTTTTCCGTTAGATGGAGCATTCTCTTTTTTGGTCAGGATTCCGTCAACTGAAAAGCATAACGGTAACTGATAAAGAGCATCACTCGTCATCGCGGAATCGATCACATTTGTAAAACACTCATCCCTGTTAACGCATCCATTAAGATCGAGCAAGAGCTCAGGGGTATTGAGCTGTGTATTCTCCATGGTTCCGAAGATAATATCAGGACCGTCACCGCACATAAGATCAACTGTAAGCGCGGTAATGAAAGCCGCATTCTCCTTACGCTCACGTTCCGCTTCACTGTCCTGAAGATCATATCCGATCTGATCAACGAGAGCTTCCTTGGAATACCTGTGGTCAGTTACGATGAACGCATCCTGACTCTGCTCATTGAAAAGTCTTATCGCCTCCGCAGTTGCGTATGACATCGATCCGTTCATGTAGGCAGCCTTAAGAAGGAGCTTACCTTCATGCGGATTCTTATCAGCTTTTGTAAGGATGATCATCTCGCATCTGGTAACATCCAGGTTATATGTCTCGTAGTCGTCAGTAGCCAGATAACCGCCTCTCATGACTATGCCTGAGAAAACGATATTCTTCTCATCCATGTACACGAGAGCCATCTGAGTCATGTCATCTCTGTTTACATTACACTCATCATATGTGACGATCTGCTCAGTCTTCTTCTCATTAAGGTCTATTGTCCTGATACCGTAATCATCTGCAACAACGTTACCGCATCCTTCGAAATATCCGACAAACGAATCAGAGAAAACATCCAGCCAATCATAATCAGATGTGTTGTTCAAAGGTTGGATAGCTGCATTATTAAGATCAATGATCAACTTCTCTTTGGTGTAATCTGCCATAGAAACATACGACAGGAGTTTTCCTTCTCCAAGATAGATGTAGTTGATGACAGCCGTAATGGTACCGAATCCCGGAATCTGTTCAGATACGAAAATATCAGAAGTCTTTCCTTCAGGAGATCCCACCGTAAATATGGCACCCATCTCTTCCATCGACATCTTTATCGAATAGCCTTCGTACTCTTTCGGAACCTCAAAAGAAAGTCGGGCTGTCTGTGTGCTCAATTCATGAGATACTATCTCTTTCTTAGCTGCATCAAAACACAAAATGATCTTGGAATTAATACCCACTGCATATGCATCAATGTAAAGCTTATCGCCACGAAGAACTATATCATAACTATCGGTATAGACTTTACCGAGATCACCCGCATCTTTATATTCTGCGATCTTTTCCACGACATTGATCTCATCAGTAATCTCGCCCTTCATATCGTAATAACAAAAGGTCAGATCACTGTCATATGATAACTCGCTTGGATCCTGATGCTTTTGACTGCTAATGACTGCAATTATATTGTCATCTACAACACCAATAACACGTGAATCAACGTAACTATATTGTGTTCTGTCATAAGAATCATCAATCAACACGCTGACGGAATCGTACCAGGGAGCATCCTTCAAAGACCCCATTATGTCTACATTCTTTTTGCCGCATCCGGCAAATGCAAAAGCAGGAATACAAACAGACAAGGCAACAACAAAACTAATTGCCTTTTTATAACAGTTTTTCACGCATTAATCCTCCCCAGACATTAAGCATCACAACTGTTTTTAATTATCACATTTCGGATGTCGTTTTTGAAGTCAAAGAACTTTTAATCCGAAGTCAACGATCGGTTCCGATAGTTCCGTGATACATAGGATTGGAGTTTTAATGGTTTTCGAAAAGGATCAGGACAAAGAATAAATACCCACCGACCTTGAAGTGAACCCCTGAAGTTGGACAAACTTCGGGGGGGAGATACTTCATATCGCGTGGTTTTTGTTGCACAAAAAACCCGTAACCACAATGGTTACGGGTTTTTAACCTGGAGCCGATTGCGAGACTCGAACTCGCGACCTGCTGATTACAAATCAGCTGCTCTACCAACTGAGCTAAGTCGGCAATTACCTTACGCGAAAAATAGTATACATATATGAAGCGTTTCTGTCAACAACAAATTATTAAGATTGATATTCTACCGATACAATGCACGGAAGATTCCTGCCGATGCCCTTCTTATCTAGGCCGTAGCCCAAAAGCCAACTGTCGTTTATCTCAAAACCCGTATACTCGATCGGAAGATTAAGTAAAAGTCTGTCGGGATTTAAAAGCATCGTGCACACTTTTATGCTCTTCGGGTGCTGAAGTTCCAGATTGGAGATCAGATATGCGGTCGTAAGACCGGTCCTTATGACATCCTCAACGATGATAACATCCTTGCCCTCAAGATCACAGTCAACGTCCTTGGTGATCTTAACTCGGCCTGTTTTTGTAGTCGTATCAGGGATATTGGCGAATCCGATAGTATCAACAAACAAAGGCAACTCCACAGCCCTTGTGATATCAGACAGAAAATAAAGCGCTCCGTTAATAACGCCGATCATAACAAGATCCTTGCCCTTGTAGTCAGCCGTTATCTTCTCACCCAATTCCTTTACGCGCTTATCGATAGCATCTTTGTCGTAAACAACCTTTGTAACCTTGACGCTGCCGTCATCTTCAATAAACATATTCACCTCTTAGATGTCGAACTGCTTAAGTCGCTCGACAAGCTCCACGAAATCTTTTTTATAGACTATCCTGATATTGGTTCCGGGGTAAAGCTCCCTAACCATTCTAAGTTTCTTATTCTTGGTCGTTACGTATTTCTGGTCCATAGTTGTAAGTTCAAGATACGTATCGAACTTCGGAAGATAGAAATCAGGAGAAAATGCCATCTTAACGTTACCCTCGGAATCCCATTCGATCGGGAATGTCTTCGGCTCATATTTCCATTCGATCTTATACATATCGAGAATATGCGCGAACTCTGCCTCAGTCTCATTTTTGAAAACGACGCTCTCCGTCTGATGATCTTCCGCAGATGACTCCTGCACCTCTTCCCTGATCCTGTTAGCCAGGTCACGTTCCTTGATAAGCGCCAAAACAACTGCCGCACACTCATTCACGGACATATAATCCGTATTGAATGTAAGGTCATAAAGATTACCGTCATTCAGGTCCTGCTCGAAAAGGGTGCTTACAAATCTCTTATGCTTACGGTCACCTATGGTAACGATCTGCTCCGCTTCCAAAAGATCAACATTGTAACGCTTGGTTATTCGACCGATCCTTGTCTTATCAGATGCCGTAACACGAAGATTAATTACATACGGGTCATTTCCGAAGATAACACTTCCGCCGAGACCCAAGACGATAACGTTTTCTCCTTCACGCCTCTTATCAGCGCACATCTCTTCCAAACGCTCCATGAGAACATCTTTGTAGGTAACATCATTTCCCTTGATAGGACTCATAAAAAACTTGGCACTCTCGTTAAGTCTCTCGATCACTCCGGAAGGAAGTTCACCGAAGAAATTATCAAGTGCATACTGTCGTGAAATAACGCCGCAAGAAAGCTTGTCAGCGAGAAATTCCGCCAACTCATCGCCAAGGCTTCCGATCTGTCTAGAAATAGTAATTATCGCCATTTTTCTCACCCGGATTCATATATTTCAATTATATCAGTTTGCTTAACAAAGACAAAGTTTTATTATGTTATAATGGTTGAAATGAATCTGTTTTGCGGAGGTGTAAAATGCAACTTTTAGAATCAGGCGAGATGTATCTCGAGACTATTCAGATCCTCACGGAAAAGAACACAAATGTTAGATCCATCGACATAGCTGAATATATGGATTTCTCGAAAGCAAGCGTAAGTCGTGCAATCAAGAATCTGAAGGAAGCACATTATATTAAAGTGTCTGATGAAGGTCTTATTACACTTACCAAAACAGGAAAGGCCGTTGCCACCAAGATCTATGAGCGCCATAAGGTACTTACCGAATTTCTTATCTCTCTCGGAGTTTCTGAAGAGAACGCTTCGCGTGATGCCTGCAAGATCGAGCACGATATCAGTGACGAGTCTTTCACGGCTATCAAGAAGCACATGAAGAAGATCTGATAACTTTCAAAATCGGAGGAAATAACCATGACGAAAGCTGATGTCTATCTGGCCTCAGATATTAAGAATATTCTCGAAAACGGTTACAAGGATGTAGACCCGAGACCAAAGTACGAAGACGGAACACCTGCACATACCATAAGCGTCAATCACGTTGTCCGTAAATACGATCTCTCAAAGGGTGAATTTCCTATAAGCACATTGAGACATCAGGCATGGAAAACAGGTATCCGCGAGATCTTTACGATCTATAACAGACCGACCAATAAGCTTTCCGAGATGGAAGAGATGGGTGTTACATGGTGGACTCCGTGGGATATCGGAGACGGCACTATCGGTCAAAGATACGGAGCTACAGTAAAAAGATACGATCTTATCAATAATCTCATCGCAGATATCAAGAAAGATCCGTACGGAAGAAGAAAGATCATGTCTCTTTGGCAGGAAACGGATCTTCGCGAGACAAAGGGGCTTGCTCCTTGTGCATTTCTTACCATCTGGAACGTCAGAGACAAGTATCTTGATATGTGCATGATCCAGAGATCCGGTGATATGCTCACAGCTTCAGGTGCAGGCGGTATCAACGAGATCCAGTACGCTGCACTTCTCATGATGGTAGCAAGAGCAACAGGATATGAAGCAGGAGTCTTCACTCACTTTGTTGCAAACGAGCAGATCTACGACCGTCACATCGACAATGCTCATGAACTTCTCAGAAGAGCTGAACTCAAAAAAGACGATACAGATAAGCCGGCTTTAGTCCTTAACAAAGAATCGGGCTGCGATATCTCGACGATCACTATCGATGATTTTGAGATGAAGGATTACAATCCGATCAAGGAACCTAAGCTTAAGTTTGAACTTGGAATCTGATCACTTACGAAGGCATCGGATCGTAAGTCTGTCCTTGCCTCCGAATGTACAAGTATATAAGGAAAGATCAAATTCGGTATCGGTCATTGCTGTGATATCCGTTCCCTTAAGGACTTCGATATCACTCACCTCATACAGATAGACCTCACCGTTCATATCGGTAAAATAGACCTCGTCACCTGTGGCGAGGTCATTTAGTTTTCCGAAAGAACTGGAATAATTATGCCCTGCGATGACCATATCATCTGTAATAAAAGAGCCGTAATATCTGCAAAGTGATGTCTTAAGGATCTCTTCATCCCAGGTATCGGCTACGGGCATTTCAAGATCCAAAGAAGGTATCGCGAGATAACCGATATATGGACAGCCGTCTATATCTACGATAGTCATCTCCTTTAAAGGAGCGGTCTCCTCCTTCGCTTCGAACGATAACTTTGTCTCTTCGGAGGAAACCGTTATATTGTCTACATATTCTTTTACCAGGACCAGCTTTTGATGAGATATCTCTCCAGCCTTACTGCTCTCGCGGGAGATGTGCAAAAACCAGCATACACAAGAAAGAAGGAGCACTGCTCCGATTATTAAACACACACTGCCGGCTTTGCTTTTCCCGTTATTTCTCATCTTCTCTTCCCTTTCCAATGATCTTGAGCATCACTCCGGCACTGATGAACAGTATACCGGCAAAGAAGAGTACAGGCATCGGCCAATTGTTCTGTCCTGTCTGAATGAGCTTGGCTGTATTGGTGATCGTACAGACCTTTCCTTCCGTAGAATACGAAGCTTTATATCCGGAAGGAATGTCGATCTCCTCTATCGTCCAGGTCTTTTTGCTGTCCAGGCCTTCCCACTTATAAGTCCAGTCATTTGAACTATTTAAGGTAACGGTCTCTTTTACCCCTTCTTCGTTCTTGAGCATTACCTTGACACTTGAAGGTCTGTTCTTACCGTCATCATTCCATACCTTCTTAACGGTAAGTTCCGTCTCTGACGTACCCACCGCTATGGTCTTAGGCTCAGCCGTTACATCATACTTACCATCCGTCGGTATTACAGTAAGGAACGGCTCGAAAACAGGAGAATTCTCTTTGATATTGATCTCTCTTGAATAATACACACCCGGTGTCAGTTTATCGAAAACAACATATCCATCTTTATCAGTCGACTTCTTTACTCCGGTTATCTTATTTTGGTCGATAAAACTGCTTAACGCTTTGGTATATCCGTGTTCCTCAAGAGAACCGATATCTTTTTCAAAAGAGGAAAACGGCGAACAGTATACTAGTCCCGAATCCTTAAGATCGGCAACCTGTATCAATTCGATCTCTATACCTTCAGCATTTGTCGATGCATCCGCAAAGGCCAGATGTATCGTAAGAGAGCATTCGGGAATTACGAACGCACCCGCAAACAGCATCAGGATCATTATGATCGATATGCAAAACAGTTTTACTCTGTTTTTCATTACTGTTCTTTCCTCTTCTTGTTCTTAATATAACTGATCACATATGTTGCCCCTATCGTGATGAGGAACATAGGTACCGCCATGACCGGTGCGACTATCAAGGTATCGACTTCGAACGCTTCGTTAGCCACAAAGATCTTAGGACTTTCTTCTGCCTCATCTGCTACTCTCGTACCGCGTACCAGCAATCTGTGTGTATTGATACCGTACGGAGTACAGGTAAGAAGTGTGCAGTGATCTTCTCCCGGAATAGGCATAAGATCTTCTGTCTCGCTCGGAAGGACGACCTTGATCTGATCGATCTTATAGGTCAGGACCCTGTCGAGCACTTTTATGGTAAATATATCTCCGACTTCAAGTTCATCCAGATCGGTGAAGAGCTTCGCACTGGGAAGACCTCTGTGACCTGACAGTACACAGTGCGTTCCTTCGCCTCCGACCGGAAGACTGGATCCTTCAAGGTGACCTGCTCCTATCTGGAGAACCTCCTTCTCGACACCGTGATAGATCGGTAGTTCAACTCCTATCTTATCTATGTCGATATATCCCATGATGCCGGTTCCCGTAATATCCAGGTTCCTATTGTATTCATCATCATTTCCGGCATCCGAGAACGCTCCGGGAAGAAGATCTTTGTTATAATCCTCAGCCTCTTTGAGCATCCTTTCCTTCTCTTCACTTCCGGCATTTATAACTGCTTTGTTGTAATCGGTTATAAGACCGGATGCATGTTTGGAATTCAGATAATTACTGAACGAGGGATATAAGAGCAGCGCAGAGCCGACGATCAAGAGCATTGCTATCAAGATAGTCGACAGATGTTTTCTCACCGGATGCACCTCAAAGTCCTCAATATATCAATTACTTCTTTGCTTCAGACTTCTTCTTTGTAACAAGAAGAACAACTCCACCTATAAGAAGGGCTCCGCCTGCGATATAGAATACAGTCGTACCGATACCACCCGTTGTAGGAAGTACGGATGCCCTTGTATTCTGGATCGTGAGAGAATTAGTTCCTGCTGCGCCGTCGATCTCATATGTCCATGTAGGATCACCTGTTGTAGGATCAAATGTGCAGCCGATAGTGACGGTCTTATCACTTACGGAGTTATATCCGTTCGGAGCTTCCTCGTGAAGCGTATATGTTCCCGGAGCAAGTCCTTCAAAAGAGATAAAACCATTTGCATCAACTTCACCCTCATATGAAGCTGCAGCAGAGCAGTCTTCTGTATGAGTACCGTTCTTATCCGTAATGATCATCGTATTGATGGCATTTCCGGAAAGTGTAAATTTAGCGCCCGGGAGCGGATCACCATTCTCATCTACCTTATTGATCTCGATTCCGGTAGTATATGTTCTCGTAACTATATCAGGAGTCTTTCCGTTTGAAGAGGATTCGTTAGGATTGTTGGAGAACTGAAGACTTGCTGTATTGGTATTAGGTGTAGTATCGAACTCACAGTTTTCATTAAGTACTGCCGTGTATTTGATCTCGATCTCATCACCTGCTGTATAATCCTTTATCTTGTCGAGCTTCAATGTAAATGACTGTCCAGACTGATTGAATGTATAGTCTGCCTGAGCTACATCTGTTCCGCCTACCTTTACGCTTGTTATGGCATCAAATGTAAGACCTGCTGACAATGTATCATTTACCGTGAAGTTATATGTAGTAAATTCAGATGTATCAGGAACAGCGGATGTGATCTTAAAAGCAACTGTATCTCCGATACTTACGGCATTACTCGTAACACCGCTGCCTTCGTCGATGACCTTATCGAGAGAAGGTACGTCAACTTTTGCATTTATGCTTACGTCAGTATCCTCAACAACTTCAAGAATGAAATTGGAAACTGCACCTGTCTCACCGGATGTGATCGTATCAGATACATAGTAATAACCGGGTGAAGGAACAGTAAGAGTAGCGGATGTTGCGTCAGTTGTCACTGAATCGGCAGGTGTTCCGAGACAATCCTTGATCAGTTCTGCCGCGTCATGTCCGCTCATAGCTTCCAATGCCAAAGCCGCATCACCTTCTGTTGCTGTAGCAGGGTCAAGGCCCAAAGCAATTATCAAAGCTGCAGAATCAACTCCCTGACCCCATACGAGATCCTTGAGCACTGTGTTGCCCTGAGTATCCGTATCAAGTGTTCCCGAGAAGATCTGATAAGCTTCGTAGGTATGCGTAGCAGTATCATTGGATGATTTTGTGATAGTGATGTCATTTGTGCCTGCCGCAAATGACGTGATCCCCAATACCATTACCATGGTAACAGCTATCAGGATCGATAAAATTTTCTGAATAGTCTTTTTCATTTTTCTTTTTTCCTTTCTTGTGTATATTTTTGTGTGTTTATTTAATTGATAATTAAATACTTGATGATACTACGGGCCGTCCCGCTTGCGTTTTCGAGTGACCCAGATAAATACTGCCGCGGAGATAAGGAAACAACCCGAGATCGTATAAGGAACGATACCGATGCCTCCTGTTTCCGGAAGTATAAACATTACTTTGTTGGTAAATTCGTAATTGAATGTATCCGACTGGATCTCGATGGACATGTCATTTCCGACGATTATAGTGATGTCATATGTGGTCGTATCATAATCGATATTTGGATCATTTCCCGGGATCTCTCTGATGTAGTACTGGTACGTGCCGGGTTTCTCTAAGATGATGCTGTCGAAGGATACTTTTCCGTTCGCATCATTTTTGGCTGTAGAGACTATCTGCTCATCATAGGTTCCCGTTTGATCATTATATGTTCTGGTAAACAGTTCGAATTCATAATCATCACCGGCAAGAGTTCCGTTCTTAAGGATCTTCTGTGCTTCAAACTGAACCATTGCCAGATCGGCCTTGATGGTAAAGTCCAGACCGTTATTATACGGGCATTTGTTAAAGGCATCTATAACAGCTCTTCTGTCCATTTCAAAGACTGCACTGTCAATATACTCAGGACTTTGGCTGCTGATATCGGCTGTACTTGATAATACCCAGTTATCACCGTTCTTTACATATACCTGCTTCGTCAAAGGCTCGAGTTCCAACTGAACGTCAAATATCACATGATCAACATCGGCGAACATATACTTCTTGTTACTGGAATGGATCTGATTGCCGTTTTGATCCAAAGCATATTTGGAAGTGAGCTCATATTGAGTCTCGCCCGGTTTCTTATTCGGGTTTTTCCAGTAGTCGCCGCCATTGGCAAAATCGCCTGCATAACCGTGCACATCCGGAAGGATATCCTGCTGACGTCCGGCATCCTTATAGAAGGTTACATAATCTCCGGAAGCCTCGAACATCTCACAGCTGTTTACACCGTAAACGGCAGACTGATATGTCGTGACCTCTTTCTTGAGGACACCGTTCTCGATATATACTCTGGTGGATTTATACTCGCCTCCGTCTGCTATCTCGATATCTGCATGATCAAGAAGAGACCTCTCTTGTATCTTAAAATACACGATCCTTGTATCGGAATTTCCATATCCTGCATTGATCGCAACTCCGACATAGTTGTTGTTATTGTATATCGGAATATAAGGATTGTAGTTAACATCCGTCGCGTTCAAGACAGCTGTCCTTCCGTTTCCGTTAGCTGAATTTCCTTCGATGGTCAGATACTGTGAAGAAGTAATATACTGTCCGTTGCCGTCAACCAGATAGAAATAATTATTCCCGTCACTCGAGCTTCCGCGAAGTTCGATATTGTCTCCGACATTTACGATGTATGCGTTATCCGGATTATTGTATTGAATGAAATTATAATCATCAAAATTTATGACGACAGTCTTATTGTAATCCCTGACTTCAATGAAGAAGGATTCAAATTGATTGTTGCCCGCATCCTGGTAGATCGTAGCTTTGCCTTCGCCTTTCGGAACTACTCTGCTCAGATGTCTGTATAGCTGAAGATCCTGATTGAATTCACTCTCTATCGATTGTACTTCCACTATCCCGTTATCATTCGTGAACAGCCACTTGCTGTCATCAGAGGTGTAATAGACAAGGTACATATCGTC
>JAGCGK010000086.1 GCA_017649645.1 Clostridiales bacterium
ATCCCTATAGACAGGGTGCTTTTACTGTATTTTGCAAGATAATCTAGTATTTAGTCTCTGTGAACAGGGATAGATTACTGGATTTCAAAGGCACTATAATGAGACCTTCCCTTTTGTCTGCAATAAATTACAGTCATCCGTACCGCTATAGGACTGTACAAACAACGGGAATTCTGCCCAAAATACAGTCATCAGTACAGTTCTAAGAAACTGTACTTATCACGGGAAAAACAGTGGAATTACAGTCATCCATACCGCTATAGGACTGTACATAAAACGGGAATCCAAAAGAAAAAAGCAAAAGAATGGGGATGCCCCCAAGTGAATTCAATCACTTTTGAGACATCCCCCATCGCTCATCATATGCTCTTTATGTATCTGATCTCCTTCGTGCCCCAGCGCTTGAATATCTTATCCTTGCCGTCGGGACTATAGCCGTTCTTCTCATAGAAGTTCCTGCCCATCCCGTTTTGTTCCAGGACCCAGATAACATATTCCTTAAATCCGCGCTCCTTGCCTTTCTCTTCAAAAAAGCTCAGCATCTCATACCCGATTCCCATTCTCACATACTTAGGATCGACATAGATAAAATGAAGTTCAAAGGAATTATCCTTATCATCATCTTCGCACTTTCCGATGCCCATCATTCCCTTTACGATGCCGGAGTCCTCATCTTCATATACATAGAGTTCAAAGCGCTTCTCGGATATCCAGTACTGATAGACCGACACGCGGCCTTCGACCGTCAGCTCTTCAAAGAGGAACTTATCCGGAACGATGTTTTTATACGCATATTGGCTGCTGGCAACCTCTATCTCTGCGATCCTTGTGGAATCATTAACATTTGCTTCACGAATCATATTTGTTTACCTCGATATAATTTATTAAATTGTTCCATGAAAATATCAGGTCAACATCGAGGGTGATGATCTTCGATCAAGCTAAACATTATCCTTATTCTTTCCAGATCAAAATCGTATTTCATAATATGGAGATTATAACAGATATTTCAAACATTGGTATCAGCCGGTCTTATTCTGCATACCCGTGATCGAGTCGTAAAAACGGTTGGCCTTGATTATCGCGTCCTGAACGACATTTGATGTAAGCGCGAACATATGTCGTGAAGTGAACGTCGGGATCCTGGTCCTCTTCCTTTTATAAGTGAACTGGTAATACACATACCGCGTGCCGCCAAACGGCCCCTTGATGTAGCTGGACCTGATATCGGTCAAGTCTTTGACATCCGCGACCTGAAGCTTGAACGGGTTATGGACAGAGACGTATGCGACCTTCTCGTGAGTCTCGTCGATGACCAGGATAGATGCACAGGAGTTATCCTCCTTGTTGTGGAAAGTGCGCGTCCTTATGATCCCTTCTTCATCCGTTTTCTTATTCATGGTCCTCTTGGCGATAGGAAACAGGATAAGGTTAGCAAACCAAAGATAGATAAAAAACATTATCATCACAGACATAATGATCGCCAGCACGTACAGGTTCTTTTCGGGCGGCGTCTTAAGTGCGACGATGATCGGCGCGATAGAACAGAGCACAGCCATGACTGCGATCTCTATAAGGATAAAACCGAAATTATATTTCTTCATAAACTGTCATCGCCCCCGAAACGCACTTGATCAATCGCAATCTGCGAGCAGAACATACTGTCCGCAGTGAAGGCACTTGAACAGATATCCCTGCATACCTCCGTTGTTAATGAGGTTTTCTTTGACTTCATCGATAGGCCAGCCGTTGATGCCGTCCTTATGTGTCTCTTCGATCTCCTTGTCGATGCCCATCTCGACCAATTCATCCCATCCGACATACGCGATAAAAGCACAGTAGTCGTCGCAGTGCGCAGGCCAATATTCCTGCTGCCATCCTCTGTATCCCGGCGTTCTGTGCGCGAGTTCATCGAGCTTTGAAGGATCAGATACTTCATCGACGCTGCACTCGTCCTGGAACTCGCCGTTAAACTTCTCGGCAGCGCTTCCGTCTGCTATGCACTCAGGGCACAGACACTTAACTTTCTCGATGGAATAGAAAGGTGACTTATACCAGATCTCAGTAGTTTTGCCACAGCACTCACACGTTTGCGTGTCACCCTTAATAAATGCTCCTGTAGCGATCGGATCCGGATGATATTTGAATTTCGGAATCATAAAAACCTCCTTCCTTTCACTTAAAAGTCATTATACCATTGACCTTTTCCCTTCTCGAAAACAACAGAAGTCCCGCAACTATGCAGGACGCCCTTATATCTCAATTGTTACTGAAATCCCCGATCTTTCCGAGCGTATCTCCAAGGCTGTGATATTTGCCCGAGTAGATAACAGGATCCAAAACTGTCAGATCGATATCGAAAATATCCTTTGGCGACAATCTCTCATCCATCTGAATGTTTCTGATATGGCAGAAGAAAGTAGTCGAATCTCCGGTCTCAACAGTTCTTGCAACTTCGCATTCATAAACCCACGGACTGTCATCCAAAGTCGGAACATCCAAAACGGCTCCTCGACTTACCCCGTAAACTACATCATCTTTCTTTCCGTCCTTGGCATGCTTAGTTCCGAAATAATCCATAAGAGGAAGTATTGCTCTATTGACCAGATTTGCACTGAACGATCCCGTTCTTATAACATTCTGCTTCGTTCTTTTTGTTCCGGACATACTTATGACCAGAAGATATCCGTCACCGCCCTCATGCGTAGCACTGACCCAGGTTATCGGAGCGAAATTATGTGAACCGTCCTCATTTCTCGTCCCAATGATAAAAGACGGTTGGACACACATTGAATAGATGGGATCTACGGATCTTCTTTTCATTTCATACCTCTTTTTCGTAAATATGATAGTGTCATTATATCTCAATCCGAAGACCAATAATCGTACTCATGATAGAATATATTGAATTATCGATAACGAAGGAAACTTAAGACCGCATGAAGATCTATTTCGCCCCGCTCGAAGGCATCACAAATCATATATTCCGCAATACCTATAACGAGATCTACGGCAACATCGACAAATACTTCGCACCGTTCATCTCGCCTTCGGAGAATTGCCCGCTGACGCCCCGTGAGCGTAAAGATCTCGTTCCCGAGAATAATATCGGGATCAACCTGGTCCCTCAGATCCTGTGCAGCAGATCCGACTATTTTATCGAATCTGCCAAGGAACTTCAGAAAATGGGTTACCGCGAACTTAACCTGAATCTCGGATGTCCTTCCGGCACCGTCTGCTCGAAAACAAAAGGCGCAGGTTTTCTCAAGGAACCGACATTACTTCAAAGTTTCCTCGATGACATCTACTCCTATTCCGAGTCCGAAAACATGAAGATCTCTCTTAAGACAAGACTCGGGTTTCAAGACCCGGAAGAGTTTTATAACCTTCTGGAAATATTTAATAGCTTCCCGGTAAGCGAACTCATCGTTCATCCGAGGATAAGGACTGACTACTACAAGGGAGAACCCAGAAAAGAATACTTCGCATACGCTCTGGAGCATTCCGATAATCCGCTCGTATATAACGGAAATATCTGTTCCGTAAATGACCACAAGAAATTATCCGATTCATTCAGTGTGAGTCTTGATCCCGTTATGCTCGGAAGAGGTCTGATAACTGATCCGAGCCTATCAGGTAAGCTTAAGGGTGTCACATCCGAGACCGACTTCTCAAAACTTAAGAGACTTCACGACACGCTTTACCACGAATATCAGAAGATCATGTCACCTGATATCAACGTGCTCTTCAAGATGAGGGAACTTTGGACCTACTGGCGTGTTCTCTTTGAAGATAAAGACCGTGACATCAAGCGTCTTCTGAAAGCAAAGAAGTACGCCGAATATGAGAGTATCGTTTATAGTGTACTGTTGACAGATAAGAGTTAAGATCTCAGATCCGCATTACAAGCAGGACAGTTTAACGCCCCGAAAGGTAACGGACTTCCGCAGTACGGACAAGTATCTGATCCGCCGGAAGGTTGAGAAGCTGAAGTTACAGTATTTCCGGCAAAAGCACCCGCCATGCCAAGACCGGCAAATCCCACAGCAGCTCCTGCCGAATTGCCTGCTGCTTTGTTCAGCGCATCCGTAAATCCCAGGATAACAAGAGCTTTGAGTGCTTCAGGATCGTCGCTGAAGACCTTCGCATTATCAAATGTCTCAACACGTGCACGAGAAGCCGCATCAAGCGTCAGGTCGTTAAGAGCAATTGACTCGACGATCATACCACGGTTTTCGAGCCATAGTTTGGAAACAACTTCATTGACGGCGTCCTTGAGCTTGCTCTTGTTTGAGATAAGCTTCGGGAACGGCACTTTGTCGCGGGTGGCACAAAGGTTAAGTGCCTCCGACATGTGGTCTTTTATCTCGAGGAACGGTGTTTTCGGACTTGAAGGAGAACCCATGAAGTCGTATACCCTTGTCTCCTTGCCCGTGCACTTGAAGAAGCGGACAGGATCAACGATACGGAACGAGAACGTTATCTTGAACTCAAAGTAAAGATTGCCGTAGAACGGATCGGGATACGGGCATTTTATGTAATCGAGGCTGCTCTGGTTCATGATCTCCAGACCGTTGATATAGTATAGTCTCTGGATCTTTGTTACTTCGCCTGCGAACCTGAAACGATCGAAAACATCCCCCGCGAAACTTTTAAAACCGCCTGACAAAACAGATCCGGACGACGAGCTGTCCCATGAGTACATGCCGGGTTCGGTTATACTGTCGACGATCTTACCGTTATCGAGCATGACCGCGTAAGTTCCCTCGGGAACGATTATCTTTGATCCCGCCGAGATGATGTCGCTGCTTCCTTGATTGCGCCCGTTAGTATTCACCGGATGCGCACGTTTAACGAGTAATTCCTGACCAAGCGACCCGGTCTTGAACGTCTCCAAGTACTGGTCCTTGACACTTGAGCTGAGCGAATCTGAAAAAGTTTTGATAAATCCCATAATCCTGACCCCGGAAAAATTACTTACAAAGGTATTATAGCACTGCTTCTAACGCGCCTTATAATCCTCATATGCCTCGGCCACATCAGGATCGTCACTTCCCCGTCCCTGTTCGTGGGCCCATCGAAAGAGATCGTCGGAGATCATCTTCGACACTTCCATCAGTCTTCGGTAATCCCAATAATCACCCAAGTCCAAAAAAGCAGGTGCGGCCGCCATGATCCTTTCAGTAACCCATTCCTTCGAAAACTTTGTAAGATAAGTTCTTCCCAGAGTGATCGGCCTGTCATTCTGTGAACTGCACGCCCACGACAAGAGATAACCGACTATCTCTTCAGTTGTCTTTCGATCAAGTTCCGTTATCAGGTCAACATCAAAAAACACCTGCTTACCTGCGATAGCATTTATCTCTTCTGAAAGTTTTTTCTCATACACATCCATAGCACATATCTTTTCAAGAGACAGTATCTTGGTCTCCAGCCATTTTGCTACGCCGTCCTCGTTGTTTGATCCGATTATACCCGTAGCTACTTTCTTAAGATCTTCGTGTGCATTTGAAACTGCATAACCTTCATCTGCAATAGAAAACATGTCGATGTCGTTTTTCCCGTCACCGAATGCGACCACTTTGTCACACTGATACATATCTTTAAGCTGCTTTACGGCATTAGCTTTAGATGCTTCCATCGGCATGATCTCAAGCCATTGCTCATCGGTATATATGTCGACCTGATAGACACAGTGGAACTTATCCTTATATTTCTCATATATCGGAAAGAGTTTTTCCGGTGTATCGATGCAGGTAACGTAAAATATGTCACCTTTTCGAAGATCATCAGAAGACGATACAGGATTCTCCCTTATGTCTCCTTTACGGCTGTCGGTAAACTTCTTTAAGCCCACGGTACCTAGTTCAGGAACATAAGAAAACTTCTCTGCTTCATCGATATAAGAATAAACGATCGGGTAGATCTGTTTGATGAATAATTCATCTAATAAATCGTTCACGGCTGTCCTATCGAAGTAGTTGCCCTTAAGGATCTTGCCGGAAACATTATCAACGATAAATGAGCCGTTATAGACGATAAGAGGGATCTTCGCATCGATGCCTTTTGTTACTTTTCGAGCAGTGATCCAGGAACGCGCTGTAGCATAGGAAAAGAGTATTCCTTTATCGGTCAGACTGTTTACTACACGATTGGTATATTCTGAAGTCTTCTCATCACTTCTTAAGAGGGTTCCGTCCAGATCTGAGACATATAATGTCTTTCCATTGTCATGATCGGGACAGCAGTTTGTTTGTTCACTCATTTTCTTATCCGCCTGCATTTTATCTTTCTATTCTATTTAATCGCAGGCGAATCTACAAGACGATTACTTTTTCCTGCGGTTTCTTTTATCTTCGTACATCAGTTGATCAGCAGTCTGCATACAGATAATGATCTGGCTGGTGTTGCCGTCCTTAAGTTCGCAGATTCCGATGCTGGCGCCCAAATCATAAGGTTTGTTCATCTTTTCTGATGCCTTGATAAGTTTTGTGCGGAAACTCTTTTCAAAGTCAGTTTTCCTTCTCGATGAATTCGAGACTAGGACTGCCATGAATTCATCGCCGCCGAATCTGGCGCAGATCTCGCCTTCTTTGAGGGAAGACTTAAGGGCTTTGGCCAGAGTAGTGATCGCGAGGTCGCCGTCAGAATGTCCGTACTTATCATTTATCTGCTTGAGTGCATCCATATCGATACTGACGATGAAGATCTTCTTGTCACCTATGTCGTCCGACAATATCTTCGCGAGACCTTCCTCAAAGCCCCGTCTGTTGTTAAGACCTGTAAGAGGGTCCGTCTGGCTCATCTTTTTCGCTTCGGATAAGGAACGGAACTGCTTGTCGTAGAAACTGTTTTCGATAGCATCAGAAAGAGTATTTATGTAGGTGCATGTAAGCGAATTGGCCCACTGGTCCAGGGACGGCATAAGGACGAGATAGCCGTACTCCCTGCTCTTAAAGTGAAGCGGATAAAGGATGTATGTGTTGGCATATTCGGTGTCCAAGATCTCAGGCGGAAGGATGTCGCGGCGGTCAAATTCAATGTTGAGGATGTCCGCTTTCCGGTCTCTGTCGATATGCATCACCTGCTTAAGGATCATGCGATCGGTAAAGACTTTGTTACGCTCGATCCTGGACATGTGGGATTCGTCATCTTTGCAAAGGCACACGAAACCCTTGTCGCATTCCAGAGTGTGGAAGTAAAAATCCGCAACGCTCAGGGCATTATCGAGATCATAGTCGTTCTGGTAATCGGCGGTGATCCTTCCTGCTTCGCGAAGAAGGACTTCGGTAATGGCAAGCTTCTTGATCGCATTTGAATTACTGAGTACGACCTGCTCACCGCAGCCGCAGCTCGCGCGGAACTTTATCTTCTCCGGGATCGGATTTATGTCGGGAACTTCTATGTTGTTCCAAGAATACTTAATGAGATCCAGAAGCTTCAGAGCATATTTTTCAGGCTCGATAACTACAGTCGTTAACGAAGGAGTATATTCGGCACCGTCAATGGTTCCGTCAACGCCTGTCACAGCGACATCCTCAGGGATCAATTTGCCACGTTCCTTAAGTTCGTCGCATATAGAAAGCGCCATATAATCATTGGCGCAGATGATAGCCTCAGGATAATCATCGGTTCCTGCGAGGAAATGATCCATCGCTTTCTTGCCTCTGTTTATCCAGTAGTTACCTTCGTATATGTAGTTCGGAAGGATCTCAAGACCTGCTTCCTCCATAGCCTCTTTGTATCCCGCGAGCCTGTCGGGAGAGTCTTTGGACGAGAACGGACCTGACATATAGTAGATCTTCTTAAATCCGTGCGTCTTGATGAAATGGTTGGTAAGTTCCTTGATCGTGTTCTTGTTATCGATGGTTATATTCTTAAAATCCTCAGGGCCGCTCTGAAGACAGAATACGGGACACGACGCTTCTTTCCTGATGAGGTCGTATAATTCGGAATCCATACCGTTAATATCAAATGAATTAGGAAGTGCAACTATCGCATCGAAGACAGAGAAATCCGGAAGATAGATGATGTTCTTCTTGCCGATCTCGGATAAGAGATTACGTCCGTACGGGCAGGAATATGAGCCGTAAGAAGTATAGATGAAGACATCTATGCCTTCACGGTTCGCAAGGAAAGAGAAGAACTTTCCGAATTCCTGCTGAAAGTTCTGAACGATCTCATTCATGAATATGCATATTTTCTTACGCTGCATAAACTGTTCCTGCCGGCTCATAGAATCTATAATTACTATATTCCATTGTCAGTGAGAAATATACAGGACATTTTTAAGCCAGACTCGAATCCAGCTTTTCTAACGGAATTACCGTACTGCCGTCGTTAATAGCGAAAGTGTACACATCGTCAGTCGCGGCACCATCCATGTTGATGCCGAAGTACGCATCATTAATGAAACCGTAGTAGTATTCGTTATCATCCTTATCAACAAGATGGATGCTCCATTGCCCGTAACCGCCGTAATCGGCACTGGTGACCTTCAAAGCCACAGTATCCATAAGATCGCTGCAGTTGCCGATCTTCTCGAGCTTAACATCCGAGCCAAGCACATTTAAGTATGTGCCCGGATATTGTCCGTCTTCATTGAGGATGTGCTCGGGCTCCACCCCTTCTTTTGCCACAAAAACATCGCCGTATTCATAATCCCCGGGCGTATGCTTCCACACCACTGCCATGGTCTCATCACCGTAGAAATAGCGAAGTCTTATACTGTCTTCGTCTGTGAAGGGAGTACCGATCATAACGTAATACTTTTCCTCATCAAATCGGGACTCTGTCTCTTCGATCTCAGTATTTTTCGAAGACCTCACAGAATGATCTTTGTCTTTCTTGCAAGACGCTACCGTAACAGAAAGTAATACTGCCAATATGACAGCTGCCAAAACTTTAGTATTCTTCATATTAATTCCCCTTAATTCCTCGTATCGAAAACTCTAACGATCTTTCCCTCAGTGCTATTATATCACGCCCGAAAACAAACAAGAAAGAGTCCGCCATTGGCAGATTCATACTGTCGTTCATCACACTTCTCAGGCAGTTACTTTAATACCTCATTCATGCTGCCGGTCCTGTAACCTGTAAGATCCATCGTTACATATGTAAATCCGAAAGACTTAAATGATGCCGTGATCTTGTTACGGACATCATCACTTATCAGTTTGGAAAACTCCTCCGGCATGATCTCGATCCTGGCCATAGTTCCGTGAATGCGGACACGCACCTGATGGAAGCCGAGATCCAACAAAAGCTGCTCGGCCTTATCTACCATTCCGAGCTTCTCTCTGGATATCGTTTCCCCATATACGAATCTTGAAGAAAGACATGCAAAGGATTGCTTATCCCATGTCGGAAGATCAAAGTGTCTGGATAGTGCTCTTATGTCTTCTTTGGTAAAACCTGCTTCTCTCAAAGGACTTTTGATCCCTAATTCGGCGACAGCCTGAAGACCCGGGCGATAGTCGCCGTTGTCATCCAAGTTGGAACCTTCCGCAATCTCTGCGATGTTTTCTTCGGAGGCGATCTTGATGATCTTCTCAAACAGTTCGTGCTTACAGATGTAGCATCTGTTCTTTGGATTTTGCGAAAAGCCCTCTATATCGAGTTCCTCTGATTCAAAGATCACCTGACGAATCTGATGAGATCTGCAGAACTCTTTTGCTTCGTTCAGTTCTCTTTCAGGGAAAGAACAGGATTTGGCAGAAACGGCGATAGCCTTGTCGCCCAGTGCATCCTTTGCCGCATAAAGAAGGAATGTCGAGTCAACTCCTCCCGAGAATGCGACTGCCACACTTCCATAGCCCTTTAATAACTGTTTCAGATCTTCGTATTTTTTAAACTGTTCTGCTGTTACTTCTTTTACCGTATTATTCATCGTTACCTCCACACTCACTTGTCAGATCCTTTATTACTTCTCCCGCAATGATAAGCCCTGCGACCGACGGCACATAAGCCGTGCTTCCCGGAACAGCTCTTCTACTAGCCGAATGGCTGTCCGCTTCCTGTGGACTGTCGGTCCGGATATCAGTACAAGGCTGTATCGGCTCTTCTTCCGAATAGACAACCTTGAGTTTTCTTATGCCGCGCTTTTTAAGTTCGCGGCGCATCACTTTTGCCAGAGGATCCATCTGGGTCTTATAGATATCAGTTACACGGAACTTGGTCGGGTCAAGCTTATTTCCAGCGCCCATTGAACTCATGATCGGGACGCCTGCTCTTTGGCACTGCATAATAAGTTCTATCTTGGCCGTCACGGTGTCAATGACGTCGACCACGTAATCGTATTTGTCAAAGGGAAAGTCCGAAGCGTTTTCGGGAAGAAAAAAACAATTATGTATGTTTACTTCCGCTTCCGGATTGATGTCCAGGATGCGCTCTTTCATGACATCAGTCTTATATCTTCCGATAGTCTTGCGGGTCGCGATTATCTGGCGGTTCAGATTCGTCAGACAGACTTTGTCATCGTCTACCAGGTCGAATCTGCCGACACCGCTTCGCGCCAGAGCTTCGCATACATATCCGCCGACACCGCCGATGCCGAACACTGCCACACGGCACTTTGCCAGGTGTTCCATCGCGGGTCTTCCCAATAAGATCTCTGTTCTTGAAAATTGTTCTAACATGATATTCCCTCTGATCTTGATCAAAGAAGATTATATCATCTATCAAACTCCACTAATACTATAGTTCAGTATGTTTTGATCATTTTTCCGAAAAGTCTTTTTAGTTTAAACGATCGACAACTGCTTTGAGTTCTTGCAGGTACCATCGACCGTTCCGTTCTCTTTCAAACCGGATCTTCTGCGCTTCCATATAAGAATTACCACACCAAAGGAGATAAGCTGAGCTATAAGAACGCGAACGATCATCATGTCATCCGTTCCTTCTGAAGTTGTTACGTGAAGAAGGTTTGTAGCGATGCAGTTATTAAAGAAATGATCTGCCATTCCTGCATAAAGGCTTCCTGTCATGTTATAAAGAAGTGCCCACTTGATGCCCATCATTCCGGCAAGGATTATATATCCGAGGCTGAGCCCGATAAAGGAAGCAACGTTCATATCGCCGTCGATGAGGTTATGAAGAGGAGTAACGATATGCCAGATTCCGAACAGCAGTGCCTGGAACATAAGAGCTTTATTACGGGAATGATCAGTGCCCGTGATATGATAGAACAGACCTCTGAAGGTTCCTTCTTCCATTACCACATTGATGATATTGAAGAATATGCACATCAGGATAAAACCGATGCCCGTGTGGATCTCCGCATTGCCTGTAAGGGAAAATCCGGATGTAAAGATACCGAGAGATACATCCTGTCCCTGACCTTTTAAGATAAGGATCTCGATAAGGTATGAGACCGCAAAGGACGGGATAGCCAGAAGAAGGCCGAGTGATGCGTTCTTAACAAGACCTCTGCGAGCAAATCCGATGTCCCCTGCTCTCCAATTAAGAAGCTTAAGCACGATGAATACCAATACGATACCGAATACTTTATTTATGAAGTTCTCGCCAAGGATCGTCTCATCCGTACGGAGCACGATAGCCTCAAAGGCGTGGACCGCGATCATCAATGCAAAGATGATAATGCAGGACAATGTTGTTCTTTTAAGGATCTTCTCGTTCATGTTCAATATCTCCCGATGTCATTTATTGTTGATTCAATGATATTCGGAAATTATTAAACGTTCATTAAATCCGGTAAGACCCGCATTTGAAATTGCCGTCACAAAACGGTACACTAGCTTTCGAGGAAAAGATAATTAGAAAAAGGAATATGAAGATGAAGAAATATCCGTATATAGTTTATATCATTTATATAATCTGTCTGCCGCTTCTTCCGATCCTGGATATCGTATTCATGAATATCGGATCCGCAAGCGAGCAGGAAATCGCCAACAATGTCGATATCGGACCCTTAAGAAGATTTCTCGGTACCCTCGCAAGTCTCGGTATCGTAAAGGATGTCGCGATCTACATCCTTCTCGGAATATTTATCTTCATAGGGATCATCATGAGCTTTATATTTCTCGCGAGCAAAAAGGTCCCTGATATCAGTAAGACCAGGAGCCTGGCAAAGCTTAATCTCGCTACACAGATCATCAACACGATCGTCGTAAGCATACTTTCGATCTTTTCAGTCCTGTTCCTTCTCACGATATTCACCTTCGCGATATCCTTCGTCCTATGGATAGTCCTTGCCTGCCTCGCGATAACCGGAGGCATACAGACGCTGCCGCTTTATAACGACCTTCGAAGGAACGGCAGGATCACAACCTTCCAGCAGGTCCTATTCACCTTAATGGGAGGATTTTTCTACCTTGCTCTCATAGCAGCGATCGCAGGCGTTTTCTGTGCGCGCAAGAGTAAAGATCCCGTCGCTATCGAGTGATTCCCTTTACTTAACCGTTATAAACCCATCCGTGTTCACCGTGGTAGATCATCTGCCTGGTCATTCCGCCGTCGATACAGATATTCTCTCCCGTAATGAAGCCTGCCTTATC
>JAGCGK010000087.1 GCA_017649645.1 Clostridiales bacterium
ATCTTTAAATCTGTCCTCTTTTTGGTGCTTTGAAATTGTTATCCTTCTGTCAAATAAAACGATGGAGGGCATAAAGATGAGTGCTTTTGAGAGAATAATCGGATACGATACCATTAAGAACGAACTGATGCAGATCTGCGACATGATCCATAACAGGGACATATATGAGAAACTTGGTGCAAAGCTGCCGCAGGGTGTTTTGATCCATGGAGAACCGGGGCTGGGAAAAACTTTAATGGCGAAGTGTTTCATAGAAGAGTGCGGATTGGAGACTTATACCATCAGACGTAATAGGGGAAATGATGACTTTGTAGGATTGATAACGGATGTTTTCGAGAAGGCTAAGGAAAATGCGCCTGCGTTGATATTTCTTGATGATATGGATAAGTTCGCAAATGAGGACCAGGCTCATCGTAATGCCGAGGAATATGTTGCTGTTCAGTCAGGTATAGATGAGATTGAGGGATATGATGTTTTTGTATTGGCGACAGCCAATGATCTGGATAATCTCCCGTATTCACTCCTGCGTTCGGGACGTTTTGACCGTAAGATAGAAGTGAGACATCCTTCCGAGAGTGACTCACGTGCAATTATTGAGTACTTCCTATCTGATAAGAAAGTAGACAAAAATCTGAATCTTGATGATCTGGCAAAGATGATCTGTTATAGTTCGTGTGCGGATTTGGAGGTTATCCTTAACCAGGCAGCTATTAATTCCGCTTTTGAACGCAAGAAAAAAATAGAAATCAGTGATCTTGTTAAAGCAGTTCTTTGTATGCAGTATGATTCACCCAATAACCTTACGAATGCTTCTGAAGAGGAACTTCACAAAATTGCACTTCATGAGGCAGGTCATTTGGTCGTAAGTGAGATCCTGACTTCAGGCAGTGTCGGATTGGCATCCATACGTACTCAGGGAAGAGGGAGAATAGGAGGTTTTATACATAGCTGTAAAGATCATCAGAGATCATTGTACCGAGTATATATTGCTCTGGCTGGAAAAGCGGCAGTTGAATTATACTATTCTGAAGAATCAACGGGAGGCTGTGAACATGATTTATATAGGGCAGCTGATATGTTGAGAGAGAGTATGAGCCAGGGTGCGTTATTTGGATTTGGCTTGTTTGATGTCTCGGGCAGAAGATATGATGTCTCTGCGAACTATAATGCAACAAGTGAAGTAGCGGTTCAGACGGAACTTGAAAGGTACATGATCAAGACAAGAGAGATCCTTATCAAAAACAGGCTTTTTTTGGAGAAAACAGCTGAAGCATTGCTCGAGAAAGAGACACTTCTTTTCTCTGATATTCAGAAGATCAGAAAAGAAGCTGAGATAGTTGAAGTGGCGGTTTGATCACCGCCACTTTCCATGGATTTGTGAATAATCCGTAAAAGCCCGAATAATTGGACATTGTATGTTGTAGTATTTTGGTGAAGGAGGAAAACTCTTTCGGTCGTTGGTTTTAATTGCTTCGCTTTTTTCGAGAAGGAGTGATGATCATGGGTAACGGATTTGGTATCAAGTGTAAGAAGTGCGGATATAACTATGTAGCTATGGATGGGATCGGTTATATGTTTCCGGTGGAATATTCCGATACGGTAAGAGATATCCGCGAAGGCAAGTACGGCGATGAGTACAAGATGTTTTTCGAGAAGCATAAAGATGCTGCCGTTAACTGCGGAAATGAGACTGCGGTCTGTACGAAGTGCGGACATCTCGACAGTGTGATGAACCTGTCATTGTATCTTCCTAAGGATGGAAACAACAGTGACGGCTGCGTAATGCCGCGTGTGCTGGAAGAAGACTTTGATAAGTGTTTGGAGTACGATCATACTTGCTCTGAATGCGGAGGAAAGATGCTTATCATTTCTCCGGAGGATGAGATAAGGAACGGCGCGTTGAAGTGTCCTATCTGCGGCGAGATCCTGATCGAAGATAAAGATGTGAAGATCATATGGGATTAATGTAGTATAATGTCTAAGAAGCAAGGGAGCTTTTGATAAGCTCCCTTTTTTTGGGGGGGAGGGTTTAACATGAGACCGCTGATCGGAATAGTGCCGCTTGTAGATGAGAAGAAAGACAGCTTATGGATGGTTCCGGGATACATGAACGGAGTTACAAGAGCAGGCGGGATCCCCGTTATGTTGCCGCTGACGAGTGACAGTTCAGTGATCAGCCGGCTTCTTGATGAAGTTCAGGGAATACTTCTTACAGGCGGACATGATGTTGATCCGAGGATATATGGTGAGGAGCCTGTTCCTGAGTGCGGACCTAAGTGCTTAGAGCGGGATTCAATGGAGAAAGAATTATTGGATCAGGC
>JAGCGK010000088.1 GCA_017649645.1 Clostridiales bacterium
ATAATCGGAATCAGCTTTTCTTTTTACCTTGAGTTCGATCTCATAATCGTATTCACAGTAAAGTGAAAAGTCCCTGGCATATTGATGAGGATCAACATAGATGTAATAATCTTCATTACCGTTCAATTCAACGACTAAGTCGAGTCTTTCATGCGGCATATCTCTAACAGAAGTGATCAACTTTAAACTGCTGTCATAAATGAGGAGTTCAGTATCATTCAAATAGCCGTTAAGATCGGTTCGTTCATCGGATTGTACATAAAGAGTAAACCTGTACTTCATCGTATAAGGTGCGTGAAAGAGCATTGTCTTTGATCCGTCACCTTTTCCGATATCAACGCTTTGGTGAAGTTCGATCGTCTTCGCATCTTCCTTGTCCGGTTCTGCCAGAACCTTACCCGAATCAATAAACGGGATCAGCACCATGAACATAATAACTATAAGGATCGATGATACCGTCCTTGTAATACTTTTTCTCGAAAACATAACCCTTTTATCTCCTTCCTCCATATGCCGAGATATAGCGTTTAAAATATCATAAAATGCAATTGAATTATATAAGAAATCCGATTCTTATCATAAAACAATTGCATCTTATAAGTTTATCTGGTTATCGCATAACTCTTACATATTTCAGTAAACTCAGGACATGTGGAGAAGAAGTTGAATACTTCGTCTCTTGTCGTTCCCTTATTCAGAAGATCCAGCCAATATGCCTTGCCCTCTGCTTCAGGCTCACGTCCCATGAATGTCTTATACATCCTGTTGATATATTCTTCATTGCTGTAATTGGCATTTACGAACTCGGCACTGTAGAAGAATTCCTTAGCAGCCTGCGTTCCGCTCAATTCCTGATTGGTAAGTCCCAGGCTCCAGAACTTAAGACCTTCTTCTTCCGCATCTCTTCCGAGACACTCCGTGTAAAGTCTTGTGGCAAATGCTGTTGCATTAGCCGAAGCAATAGTTGCCTTTGCTCTTGTTGCTCCCGACTTAACACCATAGGATGCGCATACGTTGCACCACTCTGTGGAGTTAATAAAGCAATCGACTACAGTATCACGGCCTTGTGTCTTAAGGCTGTTCATCCAGAAGTTGAAGCCGTCCGGATCAGCTGTTGCATCTCTATCAAAGAATGTCTTATAGAGGACCTTCAGGAAATCCTCATCGCTTAAGTTTCTGTCCTTGAACTCCTTACTCAGTAAGAACTCGTTTGCACACTGTGCACCGTTAAGATCACCGTTTCCTACGTGCTCACACCAGAAAGCTTTTCCTTCAGGTTCTGACTGACGTCCCAGAGCAACTACATACAGTCGCTCAACAAAGTCACTGAATGACATTCCCGGCTGGGAACTTGATGGTGACGGTGTATCAGGCGTTGTTGAAGGTTCGGATGATACTTCAGGTGTCGGTGACGGTGTTGATGGAGTTGACGGGGTATCAGTAATAAGTTCTGCATTTATAGGAACCTTAAGAGATCTGAGATACGGCTCTGAATAAACAATATAGTCAAAGTAATCGAAGTATTTGTATTCTACTCCATCTGTGAATCTTCCCGTTTTAAGATCTATCATATCCAGCACTTCTGTCATGTAGATACAATCAGACAGATTCACCTTTATGTTGTCTGGTTTATTTGCGCCCACACTCAAAATAGTAACCTGGCTGCACCCGGCCAGATCGAGTTCTTCTAGTGAGCACCAGTAGATATCGACAAACATAAGATTAGTCAGATCCTTCAGATTAATATCTTCCAAAGTACAGGCGGACAAAAGGAGAAAGTTCAAGTTTTTGCATTCAGAAAGATCTAACTTACCTGAATAATTGCCCAGAATTAAAGAGCTCAGTTCTTTATTATTTGTCATGTCCAGATCGATATCTCTTGTCATCGCAAAATTAAGTTCCTGCAGATGAGGGAATATCGTTGCATCAAATTCTGTCAGTGCCAGGCCGGAAAGATGGATATCCTTAACTGCACTGTCTTTCGGCCAACGGATCATGCATAGTTTGCCGCATCCCGTAAATTCTACCGTCTCTAATTTAGACATTTCCAAAAGATCCAATCTCTCAACAGACGGATTATTGAAGATCCTGAGGGTGTTAATTTCCTTGTTCTTTCTTATGTCAGGGATAGGATCGATGCAGTCACCGAATACTACTTCGGTAAGAGTAGTCAGATCTGACATCTTTACGGAATAGCGATCCGTAACGTAAACATTATCTTCATCTTCACCAATCTTAAGAACTTTCAGTCCGGTACAGGAATTGATATCGAGATCGCTTTTTATCATTGTGTCGATTATCAGAGATTCCAAGGAAGTACAGTCCTTTAAGGAAATGCTGCCGGCCGAGGTCATTCTTATCCTCTTTAAATCCTTACACTCATCCGCATCCACCGATTTGATGACATCGTTCGTGTCAGTGATCCTTTGAAGTTTGGATCTTTCGCAGATAAGTTTATCGATCGATCCGCTTATATTGGTCGTTTCAAAGATCGTGTAATTTTTTGTATCAGAAATATCCAGCTCGCTTAAAGGAAGATAATCACTGAATTGGATCCCTGAAATGGAAGATCCTTTACAATTAACTTTATTCAGATCCGAATTGGAAGTAAGATCGATAATACCCTCGATATTGGTATTTGAGATATTGAGTTCCTTAATATTTTCAAAGTACTCGATACCCTGTATGTCGGTAACCTTACTTGAACTCAAAGAGATCTTCTTGACATTATCTCTCTCGTCTTTTGAGAAAACATCATCTTTGTTTACATCATATCTCTTAAGATATGCCCTGAAATTCTCATCAGGAAAATAATCTTTGTTGTTAGGAATATCTCCTGTATCCGCATTTACGGTTGCGAATAAACTGCACACGACAACAATGATCGCTGCCGCAATTCCAATAAAACGTTTCATAGTATCTATCTCCTTATTTTTATGCGGATTCCCCTATCCGTTCTTATCTTGTTATCGCATATTCATTACAGATTCCCGTAAACTCAGGACATGTAGAGAAGAAATTGAATACTTCATCTCTGCTCGTTCCCTTGCTTAAAAGATCCAGCCAGTATGCTTTGCCTTCCGGCTCCGGGTCACGACCCATGAA
>JAGCGK010000089.1 GCA_017649645.1 Clostridiales bacterium
TCTTCCTTTTTCGAAGTTTCCTGTTAAGTTTCTTCGTCTCCTTTATGTCCTGCTTGACCGGCGCGAAATCCTTGAGGTCCAAGAGCTCCGTGAGCATCTCGATCTCAGGCTTGTAGCGGTTGGACATGACAAGTTCGAGATTCCTGTCTTCCGTTCTCAGCCTCAGAAATCTCGCGCACTGCTCGAGATAGACGATCTTATAATCGTGCTGATTGCGAAGCTCATCCCAGGAGATGACATAAGGCTTTCTTATAAAACGCTTATAGACCAGATCGACCTTGTCGCCCTCCTTGATAAGCCACACGCGCGAACGCTTGGCCAGCCTTGCAAAGCCGTGGAAAGTATAGACCGACATGGCGATCTCGCATTCCGGATACATCCTTTTTATCCTTCTCGAAAACTTTTTCTCGACTCTCGGCACAGGCTCGTTACGCTTAAATATCTTTCGAAGGATGGTGAACACATAAACGTCCTTGTAGTACTGAGCATTCCTCTTTAAGATCCTGAAAAGGAACAGCGCCGCAACTGCCACATGAACGCAGATGATAAAGCAGATCAACGGTGCGAAGATGAGCAATATGAGAAGTATGAAGTGGATGAGTGCTTTTGCTATCTGCCACAAAAGACTCGTGCCTTTCACAGGGAAAGCAGCCACGATCGTCTCCCAGTTGTTGATGCAGGAACGTACGATGTTCGACAGGAAAGTTATCGCGACAAAAGTAACTATCGCGAGTACATACGTGTACCACGGATTATCCAGGAATTTCGGAACGCTTAATCTTAAGAACACCGGCTGAATGATCAGTGAGACGCCTTTTGATCCCGGAGGATCCTTCTCGAGTGCTTCGTTAGTCACCAGCGGCAGAAGCGACAGGGCAACGTTTCCCAGGTTCAGCGCGATCGTGTCGAGCTTATCGAGAGATATCTTTTTCGAAACGAGATCAGATACTGCGGTTGAGTGTATAACGATAAAGATCGCTGCGACGATGGACAGGAAAACAGCCGCATACGGATTCGAGATCGGAAGTTTTCCTGCTTCCCTTATGATCGGCACGCCGTTCAGAAAATCGGCGATGTTGTTGAAGAAAGCCGAATCCGGTGAATAGATCGCAGCGTTTTCGATGGCTCCCAGGATGGAAAGGACCGCGAGTGTCGCAGTCGGGTTTACGGAAGTGACCACGCTGGTGGAGAACACGCCGGCATATGTTGCCAGGGCGTAAGTGTAGTCGGTCGTGTCGGATTTGCTCTTGGATCCTGAAGCCATACAGACCACAGGCATGAGAGCCACGCACATCAACGCGACCAGCATTATGACAGCGAGTCTTGAACGAGCTTTACTGATATCTATACGCATCTTTTCCCCCTTACTAAAACTCCTGAATTAATAATCCCCATACCTCACTACAATATTACCACCGGGATGAGTTGTTCTTCCGTCATCAAATGTATGGGCCAGGATAGCACGTCCTCCGTCAAAGATGTATTTAATAGCTGCCTCGCTTATATCTTTTTGAGCCTCATCAAATAGTGAATCCAATAATTGCTCACAAAAGCTAAAGCATGCTTCATCAAAATCTTCATCTGAATCATATTTACTATGATCAAGTTCAATCGGACTTAGTGTAAAATCGGTTAGTTTTTCATCAAGAAAATTCAATTCGATAAAGAATCTCTTGCCGCAAAATTCCACCTCGTTCGGAAGCGAATCTACGATATAAGAACCGGGAGTAACATCCAAGATCTCGTATTTGTCGGATGCTTTAAATCTTTCAACAGTTGTATCCTTACTTATCTCATATCCGTCAATTTCAAAGATTCCCTTACTTACATTATTCATTTTAACGACCTCCCTTCATATTATTTTCAAGTTCATCATATCATAACTGTATGCATCAGCTCGTAAATAAGCCTTCTCTAAACTGTTTTATTGTCGGAAAAAGGAGTGCAACATGTTGTTAATTATTTGAACTTATTGGATAAATTTGTAATATTTTCCGATACATACTAAAATGTTATGCGTTTTTAATCGAAAACGCCTTGTATTTCGCAATTAGATATAGATAATAGAGCATGATTACTATCAACATCAGGAGGATGTTTATGAAAAAAAAGATCATTTCATCAATCGTTTTGACCTCGATCCCTTTGTGCGGCTGCGCAACTAAGGAAGCAAAGTCCACAGAAAAGGATGCAGACGAGACAGTCAAGACAGAAGAAACTGAAAAGTCGGAGGAAACTGAAGAAACAGGAGAAGCTTCAGAAACCGAAGAGCCTACTGAGAAAACAGAAGAATCAAAAGACACAGAGCCGACTGAGCCTGCTCCTGACGTAAACGTAGGATTCTGGATCGACAGCAACATGAACTTCGGCTGCGATGCAGACGATGCCTTCTACATCAACATGGATCAGGTATCAATGAAGGAATACTTCGATGCACTTGAATCCGACGAGATATTCAGAAGCACTGCCACATTCTCTAAGATCACATCATCTCCTCTCGGTTTTATCGAAAAAGATGACTATCTTTCA
>JAGCGK010000090.1 GCA_017649645.1 Clostridiales bacterium
AATAGGAAACAGTTGACCTCCGTGAGTGTGTCCGCTCAAGACAAGATCACACTTCGCATCAACTTCAGAATCATAATCATCAGGACGGTGATCAAGAACGATCGTGTACTTATTCGGATCAAGTCCTTCCATAAGTTCAGCGACAGACTGACGTTCCTTATATATCTCATCCTTACGTCCGATTATGTAGAAATCTTCTGCCTCATATATCTCATCTTCAAGAATGATTACGTTGTTTTTCTCAAGTTCCGCGATCATGTCATCGTAACTGAAATCCCTGTATTCACTATAGCCTTTGTCGTGGTTTCCGTTTACATAGAAAACGCCGTATGTGGTCTGAAGTTTTCCCAGAGCCTCGCAGCTTTTTACAAGGTCTGCCCTGTTACTGTCATCATCAACAAAATCGCCTGATATAAGGACCATATCCGGAGAAGTCTTTTGGATATCTTCCATGTACTTAGCAAATCCGTCTCCGTCAAAAATCGCACCAACATGGGAATCCGCGAACATGACAACACGGATCGGATCGATCTCTTTTTTTGTATCTATCTCATATTTTGTCTCGAAAACATGATGAGCCAGGAAATATCCGACACCCATGTAGATGACCGTTATCGCAAGTGCGATCACCGCACGGTAGCCGTGAACAAGAGGCTTTTTGATGACAAGGCGGATGATGATCGCTGCAAGGTCAGTCAAAAGCCAGAAGATCAGAAGGTGCAGACAAAAGATCGCACCGGAATAAGGAGATACAAAACTCCATATGATAAGTCCCAGAAGGGGAATTCCCGCATAGACCCATGCGAGTATCTTACCCTTCTTGTTTTCGGGAGAATAGATATGTGATACAAGATGACGGAATCGCGTAAGAAGATATGCGAATCCTATGATGAGCACTATGAACATTATTATGAACAGCGCTAAGAACATCTGTACCTCCGTTATTTCCTGATATAATTCGTAAACACCGCCGTGCCGCCTGCTTTAGAGGTCGAATAAAGCGACAGTGCTGATCTTACACCTGTAAAATGATCGAGCCTGAACCTCATTTTGTGAGGCTTGCCGATCTTTTTGAACTCGCCGTTAAGTTTAACATAACAGGTCGCCGTATCTTCGGTAAAATCGCATGATATTCTAACTGTAAGTCTGTCATTACTAAGCTTTATCAATTCTTCGGTCTTGATGGTATCCTCAGAAAGATCCCATATGCTGCCTTCGCTAACGTTACTCATCATAACGGAATATAATTCGCCGTCTCTTTTTGTAATACCGACGAGCGCAAAGTCTCCGATAAAAGCGGAAAGGCATGCAACATCACCATCATTTATATCCTTCGCATCAATGGTAACTTCTGCCTCCGACAAAGGTGCTGTCATCCTCTGTGTGAGAGTGTTTTTGGCGTGAAAGATATTTGGAGATACCTTATCCGTCGTGATATGAAATCCATTATCAAACTTTATAAGACTCTCGTCAGGTTCGTGGTTGAACTGCCAGAAATCCTTGAAGTCTTTCTCGAAGTTATCACTGCCGTATAACGTGCACGGCTCTTCCTTGATCCCGAGATCGAGCTTGCCCGTGAATACAGGCTTACCATTCTCCCACGTAACAGGAACAACGACAGGTACTCTTCCTATCGCACCGCTGTCCTGAAATAAAACTGCGTGCCATTTTCCGTCAGCACCCTGAACGATTCCGCCTTGAGCGATACCTGAGTCACGTATGCCGAGGTCGCTATCAAAGACATCGCCTCCGACGAATTCTCCCTCCAGACTGTCGGAAGAAAAAGCAGCTTCAACTCTTCTCCAGCGGTCCTTCAAAGAGTGGATAAAGAACACCCGGTATCTGCCGTCGATCTTATAGATATGTGAGCCTTCATAGCCAAGCATCTTGTTATCGGCATCATTAACGATGACCCTGTCTAATCCGCCTTCTTTTGGAGCGGAAATGTCATCATTAAGTTCAGTCAGGTGTATCTCCCTATTTCCGTATACGATGTATGTCTTTCCTTCATCGAAAAGAAGCGATGAGTCATGATAGAATCCCTTGATCTCGCTTCTCTTCCACGGACCTTTTAAGTGAGAAGATCTGTATAGATAAGTCTTCTGCATGTCGTTGGAAGAAAACAGATAATAGAATGTTCCGTCGTTATAACGGATGCACGGAGCCCACATTCCCTTGCCGTATATATGCTGATCTCCCTCAAGTTTCTGCGCGGGAGTGCTTTCCAGTCTGTCGTAAACATAGGTATAGTGTTCCCAGTTTACGAGGTCTTTGGATTTTAAGATCTCACCGCCCGGGAAGAAATGCATGGTAGTTGTTGCCATATAGTAGAACCCGTCGTGAAAGATCACGTCGGGATCCGGAAAGTCCATCTTAAGAATGGGATTGTTGCTCATTATCTGCTCCTTCAATGAAAGTTATGAGTTCCTGCAAAAGTTTTCTCTCGTGGTCTTCTTCGATCTTTGAAAATCTCGGATCTGAAGGTTTGCTGTATCCCTTTTTAGCAAGATCCAACGCTTTGATCCTGTCATTTAAGATGTTCAGGGTGTAATAAGCTCGAAGTCTTAAACCGTTGATGTCATCATCGGAATCAAGATCAAATGCGGCGGAGGCATAGTATTTTCGAGCACGATCAGGATCAATATTCCAGATACTGTAGTAAAGCACGAGTGACCTTATGAGAGACAGCCTGATCGGAGAAAGATCTGACCCGAGATTCGGATTCATATTGTCATAGATCCTGAGCCATTCAGCAACTTCGCCCATTACACTGATATCTCTTCTCATCTCAGCCCAGAGAAATCTCAGGGTCTGGTAAGAAAGCTGGCTTAACTTGTCACCCTTGTAATCCTTGACTTCCTCCAGCGAAGGAATATAGATGTCTTTTATATCATCCTTGGAATAGAACTCCCTGACCTTCTGGTTTCTGAACTGATGGAGATTTTTTCCGAACAGACAGACCGATTTTAAACAGATAAAGATCGAGAATATAGCCAACAATGCCGCGCCCATAAGGAAAGACGACAGGAAACTTATAAGAAGCCCGTCAAAAAATCTCTCTCTCATGAAGATAATATATACGACTGTAATGCCCAGTACCAAAAGAGAAGGAACAAAAAAGACCAGGATCGAGAACAGAATATCTGTTTTCCTACTTATACTTTGCCCCGGGTGAGGTCCGACATAACTTGTCATAAACAAGGAAAACCGGGTTTTCTGAGGGATGAACTTCCCGTCCTTTTTTACATATTTCTTTCCGAATATCTGGAAATAAAAAATTTCCAGGTCAAACGCAGGTGCGATCGCCATTTGGAACAGACCTATAAAGAGCATCAGTAACCAACCTCCGAGTATCACACCCGGAATTATTGTCACCAGATCTGTAATACTTGTTCCGGGAAGAAACATTTCCGGATCCTCCTGAAGATTACTCTGCCTGAACTGAAGTCATAGCGATCGTGTTAACGATATCCTCTACGCAGCATCCCCTCGACAAGTCGTTACATGGCTTAGCAAGACCCTGAAGAACTGCAAAGCAGTCAGCGCCGCCAAGACGCTCTGTGATCTTATAACCGATGTTGCCTGCCTGAAGATCAGGGAAGATAAGAACGTTCGCGCGTCCTGCTACAGGGCTGCCCTTTGCCTTTGATGCACCGATCTCAGGAACGAGTGCAGCATCAAACTGCATCTCACCGTCCAAAAGAAGATCAGGTGCGAGCTCATGAGCAAGAGCAGTTGCTTCCTGAACCTTGCTTACGAGTTCGTGCTTAGCACTTCCCTTTGTTGAGAATGAGAGCATTGCTACGCGCGGCTCTTCGATACCGCAGAGAACCTTAGCTGTGTCTGCTGCAGCGATTGCGATATTAGCAAGTTCCTCAGCCGTAGGGCATGGGATAACTACGCAGTCGGCATAAACGAGAAGTCCGTTCTCGCCGATATTCTTGTTAGGACAATCCATAAGGAAGCTGGAAGATACAACCTTCATTCCCGGCTTTGTCTTGATGATCTGAAGTGCAGGACGGAGCATGTCGCCTGTTGTGTGAACGGCACCTGATACGAGGCCGTCAGCATCACCGAGCTTGACCATCATGATTCCGTAGTACATAGGATCAGAAACGAGCTTTGCTGCATCTTCAGGAGTAACACCCTTGGACTTACGAAGTTCGTATAATTCGTTTGTGTAGTGCTCAGCCTTGTCGCTGTTCTCAGGATCGATGATCGTGATGCCATCGATATCTACTCCCTGCTCTTTTGCAACAGAAGCGATTCTATCAGGATTTCCGATAAGTACCGGGATCGCGAGACCTTCTTTTTTTACGATTGCAGCAGCTGCTACTGTACGAGGCTCGTCTCCCTCAGGAAGAACGATGCTCTTAACGTTTGCGCGTGCCTTTGCCTTTATCATTTCGATCATGCTCATAGTCTTATACCTCATCAAAGATCAATATCTTTAAAGCCTTCCCATACATTCTTACCGGAATATGTAAGAGGCTCCAGCTTACCCTGCATTACCTTAAGAGCAGGCATTGCAAGTGCCTCCTGCTCCATCTCGCCCGGATATGATGTTATAGGAGCGATCCATCCGCAGTGTTCGTTGATCGTTTCCTCAACATCCTTAAATCTCAGAAGTCCGCCCGTAAGAAGGATCCCGTCAACCTTACCGCATAGAACGGCACTCATCTCACCGATCATCTTGCTGATCTGATAGAGCATCGTGTTCCATACGAGGGATGCCTTCTTGTCGCCTTTTTCGACGAGCTCGTGGATCGTGTCGGAATTAGCGGTACCGAACAGGTCAACGAATCCGCCTGCACGTGAGCAGCGAAGTCTTACTTCCTCGACTGAATGTGCTTCGATATAGTCCAGAAGTGCGAGAACAGGAACACTGCCGATACGTGTAGGTGTGAATGCACCCTCGCCGTCGGCACCCATGTTGCCGTCGATCATCTTGCCGTTCTTGTGTGCGCTTACTGTGATACCGCCATCGATGTGAGCTACGATGAAGTTACAGTCCTCATACTTCTTGCCCATCTTGTTAGCATGGAATTCAGCGACAGCCTTCTGGTTAAGTACATGTGAATGTGATACGCGGTAAACGCCCTTGATACCCGTAAGACGTGCGTAGTCACAATATTCGTCAACGTTTGTAGGATTGAGTGTGAAAGCAGGCTTGCCGAATTTTGTAGCGAACTGCCAAGCGAGCATAACGCCGAGCTTAGCAGGATGCTCAGATCCGCCTACTGCCTTTTCCGTATCATCGAAGAGTTTCTGGTCGACCTTCGTGATTCCGCCCGGCTGTGTGCATGCGCTTCCGCCTCTGCCGACGAATACGTCGATGGACTCCGGAGCAACGCCCTCTGCCTTCAGCATGTCGATGATGACATCGTATCTGAACGGCATCTGTCCGTTTACGTGCGGGAACTTCAGAAGTTCGTCTGCGTCATGGAACAGGCTTCTCTCGAAGACCAGGTTCTCGTTTTCGAAAAGGCTTACCTTAGTTGATGTTGATCCCGGATTGATGACCAGGATCTTGTATATTGGTTCTGACATAGTTTTTCTCTATCTTTCTATTCTTTTTGAACATGTAACATTATAAAGGATATGGTCAAGTTGGGTATTCTTAAAAGGTCAAGTTTTTGATGTGTTTTTTGCCTAACTGCCGTTCTTTTTCGAAAAAAACAAGTTAAGGGTTATACTTCCCTCGTGCGTTTCTGAAAAGGATCTTAAGAAGATTGCTGTTACCCTTAAAGAAACTTATCTTGGTAGGAGTCTTCTCGTTTCTCGGATACACGCGTGATACGGGAACCTCGCAGGCCTTCATCCCGAGCTGAGTCGCTCTTACCGAAAGATAAGCCAGAAGTTCATAAGTTACAAAGATATCTCGAAGAGGCTTTACGCGTTCATCTTCGAGATATTTTTTTGAATATCCCCTGTACGCGTTGGTGGTATCAGTAAATCTCTGATGAGCTGTAAGCGATATTACAGGCGCATGGATGAGCTTGACCGCGAGCCACCTTGTGACCGGAGTATTCTCCGCATGACCGCCCTTGATGAATCTCGAACCCTGGATAAGGTCATAGCCTTCCTCCAGTTTCTCGATAAACTTCGGCACGTCCTCGATGCTGTCCTTGTTATTGCCGTCGATGGTGATGATGCCCTTGTAGCCGCGCTTTAAGGCCCACCAGATGCCCATCCTGAACTGGGCGCCCTGCTTGCCTTCGTCCCTTTTTGTAAGGAGCGTATTAACTTCGAGTGACTTAAGAAGTCCGTCTTCCGTGCAGCCGTCGGTGGAGCCGCCGTCGCAGATGACGATGTCGGCACATTCCGACACCTTATGATCCTTGGCCCTCTGAAGTTCCGCGCGTATGCGCTCGCCCTCGTTGATGATCGGGATCAGTACAACGTAGTCCTTCCTGCGGCCCTCATATTCGGTACATTCAAATCGCGGCACACCCGCCTGCTTCTCATAGATCATTTCTTATCTCTCTCCGAAAACACTCACCACATATTCCATTATGCGCTTAAGTCCGTCGACATCATCCGTGGTCTTCATCTCGATCGAGACAAAACCTTCGTATCCTTCTTCTCTCAAAAACTCATTGAGCTTACTGTGAAGCTTTCTTTTTTGTATCGGGACCAGGTTCGGCTCACTTATGTGAACGTGATTTATGAGTTCCGCGTGGCCCTTCAAAACGGAGATATCCTCGCCGTTCTCGACCATGGTTCCCACATCAAGATTAAGCTTAAATCCTTCTGACTCGACTTCTTCGATAAGCTTTAACGCGGACGCATTTGTGTTTATGAAATTCGTGCCGTAGATCGTCGGATTTGCCTCCATTCCGACCACGGTCCCGTTAAGGTTCGCGTAGTCTCCTATCGCCTTGAAAAAACCGTTTGCCGCCTTCGGATCAACGCCCTCGGGAACGATCCTGTTCTTGGGGCATCCGAACACCAGGTTTTTGCATCCGATCTTTTTAGCGAACAGGATAGCTTTCTCGGTGTAATCTTTCAAAGTATCGCGGTCCTCTTCACCGCTGAAGATGTTTTCCTTCCTGCCGTACCAGATCGACTGCATGGAAGGGATCGTGAACCCGTAATCATCCTTTATCTTCTTCGCGAAAACACCCGCCTCCGGACACCTGTCGTAAGGAGTTTCCGGGAACACTCTCGTCGGTGCGATCTCGAGACCTTCAAAACCCAGATCTCTCATGGCGGAAAAGACTTCGCCGTCGTTAGCGGCAACCCATGCGATATTTGATACGGATAACTTAAGCATTCTCTGTTTTCACCTCTTCTTCTGCCTTGCGGTTCTCCATGATCATGGCGATCATCAGGAAAGCGATGTTGATCAGATTGATACACCAATAATATCTGAATTCTGCCCAGCCTGTGGAGAGCATGAGTCCCAAGATCTGTCCCAGTACAGGCGACAAGACGGTAAGCATACCTTTCATCTTGTCCTTGAGTATCAGGATAGCGATCGCGATCACGGCCAAAAGCGTAAAGAAGCCGCAGCGCCATGTGACTGCTTCCAGCGGCTGGTATATGGCCGTGCTGAGGTTGATGTCGTTTAATGTCGAATAGATGGCCGTTTCTTTTCGAGCAGGATAATAATCATTCCACTCGTATCCTTCAGATGATTTGCCATCCATGGTACCGATATAGCACTCACAGCTCAGGAGCATGTCGTTGCCCTGCCAGATGTTCCACAGCTCGTCCTGCCTTGCTACGACTGCACGGACGGTCATCAGCGGATTACGTGCGAACGTATCCATGTAGCCCACGACGAATTGAGGAACGGATGCATCGATATAGTAAGAACCTCTGGACCATGTAGCGATGTAGCGATATCCGTGCATGTTCTTCTGGGTCATATCAGCGACTATCTCTGAGGTATCGTTGGACATATCGCCACCCGCGTAGTACACACCCATGACGTCCTGGCCAAGTCCGATATGAACGCCGGTGTCGCTTGACTTTACGACTCCGTAGTAGGCGGACATCGGGAACTGGAACGTGAATATTATGATAAGGCTCATCGCCAAAGATAAGATGAGCTTCGCGTTCTTGATGATAAGAGTAAAGAGGAATACGACGACGATAATGGCCGGAACGAATCCGTTTTTTCGAAGAAGACAGATAACAGAGAGAGCTATCGCGATCTCCAGATAGATGAACCACTTCTTCTTGTAGTAATCCCTGTCGATAACGAGTTTGGCAACGAGGATAAATACCCACAGGAGCGCCAGATCATACGGAACATCCTTCCATATCGTGGTGACGAGGATAAGGTTCGGAATGTATATGGAAGTGAGGGCTGCGCAGATGATAAGGAATGTTTCCTTTACGCCCTTTCTTCGAAGGAAAAGGAACAGTTCCAACATGACATAGAGATACATGAGCTGCTGCGAGAATACCATGATGTACGGTGAATCCCATATCGATGTCAGGATCATCGTTACCCAGCAATAGGAGAACGGATGCCAGTCGAACATGCCGTGAATGAACTTCGCGTTGCTGATCATCGTATCGGATGTGTCAACACTGGAGATTCCCGGGTTATACGCATACAGATAAATCTCCAGAGGTATAAGGAGTATCACGGCGATGATCGATACGAACAATACCGTGTTCATTTTCTTCTTCTCGGTAAAGACACGCTGCCTTATCTGATCGAAATACCAGATAACGCTGTTGACTATCGGAATGAACCAGATAACAGTCAGAGCAAAAGCGATAAGTTCCCGGATCGACGGCATCTTATAGAACGGATAGATGAAGATCCTCTGACCTACCATCGCGAATGCCGCATAGACGTACAAAGCAACAAGCAAAGCCCTCTTCCATGAAGTATTGGCAAGGCTTCGTACGTAATGGCTCTTCTTCGGATATGAGATGACCGCTATGGCCGATACGAATATAAGGGCGATCTTGGTATAGAGCTTGAACGGCGTTCCGCTGAAGTCGGTGACCGCGATAAGAGAGATAAGTTCTATGACCGAGATAATGACCTGGCTCGTAAACTTGTCTTCCCTGATCTCATCGATGAAGGTCTTTTTGCCTTTTAGAAGTCCCGATAAGATAAAAAGCGAGATAGCAGCGATAAGAAGCACTACCCAGGCTGCCGCTTTGACGAGCTTTACCACAGGAGAAGCGTTCTCATAACTTATGAGATTAATGGCGAGAACGGATCCGTCTTCTTTTGCCATCACAGTCGGAACTTCTCCGCCGTCTTCCGAAGCGGACATCTCGATCCTATAGGTCTCACCCTTTTCGATCCTTACGTTGACGCGAAGTCTCACCAGTTCTTCCGGAGAGAGATCCTCAAAGAATACCTTGTCTTCATAGACAGGCTTTTCACTATTGAAGATGCGGACAAAGACATACCCTTCAGGATCATCAGGGATCTGTCCGAACTTCAGTTCGATGAAATCAAGTTTATTGCTATTGGTCGTGATCTGAGCCGAGAGGCCGTCACAGTCCACATAGGAACTGCCGTCTTCCGTTATGTTGGAAGTTACGGATTCCCTGTCGCTCTTCTCGTCTTTCACGACGATATAACCGATCCTCACAAAGGTGATCAGGATCAGCAACAAAACGACAACTTTCTTCCAGGTTTCCGTCTTCCTGATAACATCGAGGAGATCCTTGATCATCTCATGCCCTCCACAAAGGCTTTGATCGATCTGAGAATCTCTTCCTTGCCGCAGAGATATCCGTCTTTTCCTCCGAACAATTCTGCATACTTTGTCCTGAAGTCATAGTTGACCGGATCCCCGTTAAGTTCGTTGACAAATTCCTTTCCCGTGATATATCGGAACACCTCACCTGCACTTACAGGCTCCGTTGCAGGATGCCACATCGTGAGGTTGTTCTTAAGCGCGATATCGATATCGCCGTTTAATCTTCTGAGGTCATAGAACTGGTATCTGCTCCTGCTGTCCGTAAAGTTCAGCGCAGAAAAGCCCAATCCTTCGAATACGCTTTTCAGCATCTTCTTATCTTCGTCAGGCACAAAAGCCTTGTAAAATCCGTTATCCTGGAGCTGATAATAATCCTTGAGGATCGGTTCCTTTTCCGACAGCTCAGCGAACTTGTCCGCTTTCAACATGAACGGGATATAGTTGATCATGTCGTAGATGAAATTCTTCTTTATGTTCTTTCCGAACAGTCCCGGCAGCCTTACGATCAGTGCATCAGGATAATTCTCTCTTGTCCACCTCTCGAAAAAGCATCGGTTTATCCCGTAAGGCTGAAGACCTTCCGTATCAAGCTCGCTGTCCTCATCCTTTCCGTTCGGATCCTTGAAAACATCCACGGAGGATATTAGTACCAGTCTTTTCGGATCGATCTTACGGATGTTCTCCTCCGCGTTTTCGATCATCTTAAGATCGCGTTCGGGATCACTGTTTGCGAGATATTTCTCGGCACGAAGACCCGAATAGATCAGAAGATCCGGCTTCGTTCCGAAGGCCTGCTCGATATTTTTCGAATTATAAGCACCGTCATATCCGCCATCGGCGTATATGTTGCTTCCTACGAATCCGGTGTATCCAACCAGTGCTTTTTTCATTTTTGCCGCCTTACTTGGAGTATTTCTCTATACTCTCAACGTTGTAGTGTTTGCGTTTGAAGACCATATCGACGATGATCTGAAGATACTTGACGATGATGGTAAGTATTCCGAACAATCCCAGGAATGCGACTGACAGGAACAGGAGCGTTGTCGTCCAACCTTCGATAGGGTTTCCTACGAAGAATACGACCATCGTGTAGATGACCATGAAAAGTGACAGGATTATCATGAGTGTCGTCATGACCAGCGAGAACCTGAATCCCACCTCGGTAAAGAGAATGAGCGAATCGATGGCAAGTCCTGCTCTGAATCCTCTCTCTTTCTTATCCACCCTGAGCTTTGTCACAGGCTTAACATCGTACTTGAGATTATCCGTCTTAAGTCCGCTTCCCACGTAAGCTGCCTTACGGTAAGGGATGGTCTTGTTCATGGAATTGATCCTGTTGATGACACGTCTGCTTAAGATCCTGAAGCTCTCCGTAGTAAGCTTATATGACACATCCGAGAATCTGTCGAAGACATGATAGAACAGCCTTGAAGTGAACTTTTCCTTCCTGTTCGGCGATGCGCTCACGATATCGTAACCCGTAAGCGAGTGCTCATAGATCTTCATGATCATGCTCTCATCAAAATCAGCATACGTATTATCAAACTCGAAAACGAAATCTCCGATGGCAATATCCATACCCGCATCCATCGCGAGCTCCAGACCGTGGAAGTTGCTCATGTTTACGACCGAGATACATGTGGTAGTCGTACCTTCGCTGATCTTCCTGATGACCGATATGCTGCCGTCAGTGGAACCGTCGTTTACGCAGATTATCTCGGAATGCTCGAAGTTGGTCTCAAAGACTCTTACTATCATTCCCAGAAAATCCGGAAGCCTTGCTTCAGCGTTATGCACATACACGATGGCAGATACAAAATTTTTCTCTTTATTACTCATCGTCCAACACCTCGTTCAGATCATAGACTGTATTGATCTTTCCCGACAAAACTCCGACAAATGTCGGGTTCTTTGAATAGACTCTTATGACTGTCGGTCTGGAGTCATCGATCTCGGAACTCATCAGTATAGGTTTCATCGAGAAAAGGGAATGATCGTAGTTGAATTCATACTCGTCGAGCATGTATTTTCGAGCAAGATTAGCCATATAAGGCCATGCAGTATCAGGTTTTGCCGGGCAGTCATTGCAGTTACCGAGTCTTCTCGGAGAGCAGTGGCCGTTGCTCTTCTCGGGACACGCGAAGCCTCCGATCTCATCGAAGCTCGTCGTGTGCGGAGTAAACGTTACCGACGTAAGGGAATGATATCCTGTCTTTCCGAACGGCATGATGGAGAAGAACGGGCCGTCCATGACGGTAAATCCGATATCCTTCAGCTTGTCGTTGACGTTACAAAGGATGATCTCACACAGCTCGTACTTGATCTTAAACCTGTCAAAGCCCGCGATGTCTAAGATCTGGTTGGCGCCCGCGTAAGTCGCGTTCAGTACATACCCCGTCTCATAGCTCTCGCCTGCTTCGGTAGTGATCTTATAGACCTCACCGTCACGCTCGATCTTGTCGATCTTGGAACCGAATTTGATCTCAAAGCTGTTCTCATATTTCTTAAGCTGCTCGAAAAGGTAATCTTTAAGTATCATGGCGTCATATGTGCACTCTCTGGTCCTGAAGACACCGTCGCACATGCCGCTCTTAAAATAGTTGTCTGCACAAAGTTCCTCACACGGAATATCTGCTGCTCTGCAGAAGTTCTTGAACTGTGTTCCGTCTGACCATGAATATCTGGCAGATGTAGCGTATAGCTGGTCGAACTCGTTGTTTATGCAGAAAGCGTAATCCTTGTTGAACTTCTCGTAATAACTTGCCGTCTTAAGTGCGGTCGAGATGGATCTCGGGTAATGATAACCTTGGTGAACTCTGGCCTGATTAATGAAAGTGGCTCTCTTAAACGCCCCATCGTCGCACTCCAAGACCAGCACATGCTGTCCCTTACTGCAACAATAAAGTGCGGAATAAAGGCCATATAGACCTGCACCGATTATGATCTTATCGTACTTCGTTATCATTGACTCCCCCGCAGGGAACAAGCATAAACCCTGCCTGTCAATTATAACCGATTTGACCATCGTTTTAAATAATGAAATAATTATGCGCGTGAATAATAATTTTTTTACTTCACGAAATCGACATGGTCGCCTCTGCTCTGAACGATCCTGTAACCTGTCCTCTGAACACGGCCTGCAAGGCACTTGATGCACTCTGCTGCCTCGTCTCCCGTGCAGATCTTGTTGTCATACAAAAGATACTTTTTACGGACACCGGTAGGTGACAGATTTGGCATTAAGACATTGGCACCTGCCAAGATACCCTTCTCTCTTCCCATAGGATCAACGGTTCCGAGAGCCGTTGTAGCAGGAAGAAGGACAGTCGGGAGCATAAGCCTTATAACCGACAGGATCCTTACTGTCATCGCGGTAGTTCCCTGCTTCTCATCTTTAAACGGCGTATCATGGTGAGGGATGAACGGACCTGTTCCCACCATCTCAGGCTTAAACTCCTGAATGAACCTTAAGTCCGTGATGAGATCTTCCGTTGTCTGATATGGAGAACCGATCATCATGCCGCAGCCGACCTGATAACCGATCTCTCTTAAGTCCTTAAGACATCTCATCCTGTTATCGAAGCTCATATTCTCAGGGTGAAGCTTCTCATAGTGCTCTTTGGAAGCTGTCTCATGACGCAGAAGATATCTGTCTGCACCTGCATCGTGGAGCAGCTGATAACTCTCCCTGCTCCTCTCACCGATGGACAGGGTAACTGCGCAGTCAGGGTGTCTTTCCTTGATGCTCTTAACGATACGCACGAGTACATCATCTGTGTAAAACGGATCTTCGCCGCCCTGAAGGACCAGGGTCCTAAATCCCAGATCATATCCTTCGTCGGCACACTCCAGGATCTCCTCTTCAGTCAATCGGTATCTCTCGGCATTGCCATTGCCTGCTCTGATACCGCAGTAAAGACAATTGTTCTTGCAGTAATTGGTAAATTCAACGAGACCTCTAAGGTAAACATCCTTGCCGTAATGCTTCTCTCTTACCGCTCTCGCTCTCTCGTTAAGGTATGAATTGAACTCAGGATCTTCGCAGGTCAAAACGGCCTTAAACTCACTGTCTTCAAGGTTTCCTGTCTGTTCCAGTTTATCAACGAGTGCTTTCATCTCTTCTGTCATATCTTCATGCCTTTTCTCTTTTTCTCGCTAGAATATATTACATCACAGGCGAAAACACAACAGATATTTCTCCGTAATCAATCTTCTCCCAACGGATCGGTAGTATAGTAACGGAACAACAACTGAGGTTCCTCAACATCAGTAAAGTCGTACACGTATGTTACTTCCGGATAGTAGGAGTAGAAATAAACATTTCCGTCAGCGATACATATGTAATAGTTGTCAACATATCCCTCGGTATCGATCTTTATGATCTCGTCTGCTGCCACATCATAGATCTGGACAACTCCTACATCAGAATAGACCATGTATTCTTTTCCGCTTACATGATCTGTTCTTGTATCCCAATACTCGTATGACGGAAATACTCTTCCGTTAGATACCACTGTTCCGTCTGCCGTACTCGCTGCTATGAATTCATCGCCTATAACAACAGTATATGCATTCGGAACATTCTCCATTAAGACATCCCCCGTGAACGGATCAATGATGTTCCCGTTATCAAGAACATATACCAGACCCAATCCGCCTCGGCCTCCATCTTCCCAATAATTCGGATAGATCTGCTGAGTAGATTCATAAACTCCGATCTCATTGAAATCCGCATCGAATAATGTCCACTTGTTCGAATCTGTATTGATGATCATGTATTCATCAAATGTTACAAAATTCAGGTAGTCGGTTTTTGGAAATTTCTGTATTTCATTTCCCTCGGAATCCAATCCGAAATAGTATCCGTCCTTATAGAAGATAGGAAGACGTGATCCGTATGCGATATCCATGTAGCTGTCACTGATCTGATTTCCTTCTTTGTCCGTCAGGTAACGATCTCCGTATTCGCCGCCGATACCCAGATCCGGATTAAAATAGTCTGCCGAAGATCTGAGTTTTCCGGTATCAAGATCTATCTCGTAAGTATATCCCCATAACTCAGCCACGACATGGGATTTATCCAAGACCCTTATGATGTAGAAATCTTCCAGACCAACATCATATCCGCCCTCTTGGGCATATTCGACATAATCCATAAGATTCTGATCATTGGCGCTTTCGAAATCAGGTTCTACGGTCTTCTCAAAATAGATACTCAGATCTTCATTGAAAACGGTTAACTTGTTTCCGGTGTATGCGTAATAATATTTCTGCTCATACAATTGGCGGAACTCGTCGTACTTAGTTCCTGTGAACATGGTTCCGTCAGCTTTGATGGCTCCGTACTTCATATCCTCTCCGGATCCCGTAGCAACGATCACCAGTTTACCGTATGCCATGGATGCTTCTGAGAAGATAGGATCGCATATGATCCTTCCCTGACTATCCACAAGGCCATAAGACTCGTAAGCATGCTGAGTATAATCTTCATACTCGGCTTCGCTGACTGTAGCATAGGTTGCCTTGAACGGCATCACCATACCGTAATCATTCGACGGAGTAAATTTGCCTATATAATCCTCACTCTTTCGCTCGAAAACATTCTCCTTGATCTCCGCCTTCTGATAATTGTCCCATTTGACGACGATCGGAGCTTCTGCGTCCGTGTAAAGATTGGATTCTATGGTTACGATCCTCGGTTCCGTATCCTCAGTATCCTCTGTATCTTCTGTTATCTCAGATTCAGTATCTTCGATCTCTTCTGCTGTCTTTTCTTTTGCACGGACTTTGATCTCGTTCTTTTTCGATGACTGGCAAGAAGAAAGAATGAGTGATGAAAGAAGTAAAAGCGATGTGAACTTCAGGTATTTTCTCTTCATAGATTATTCTCCTCTTGCAGGAACGTAACCCTCCATCTCGGTGAGTTTCTGGCCGTCAGGACTCAAGATCCAATCGAAGAGTTTTCTCTCCGGTGAACCTTCCGCAGCGTTGGCGTCGATAACAACGAAATACGGATTAATGAACGGATATTCGCCGCTCATAATGGTCTCGTTATTCGGCTCAACATCATTGACCTTAAGGATCTTAAGACCGGATGCCATACCCATGCTGGTCGCATAGTAGTAAGGTGTGTATCCGAGTGCCTGTGCAGAGTTATCGAAGCCCTGAACGACCTCGATAAGTTCGCCCATATCAGCAGGCATCATATCGGTATCAACCTCCATCATTTCCTCGCCCTGCATGACCAGATTATCCATCATGACCTGGGAACCTGAACTGTGGTTTCTCTGAACCGCTATGATAGGCTCGTCGTTACCTCCGACTTCCTTCCAGTTTGTGATCTTGCCTGTATAGATGTCAACGATCTGCTCATGTGTGAGAGAGTCGACAGGATTATCAACGTTACATACGAATACCAGTGCTTCAAGAGCAAACGGCTCCATCTCATAATCGAAGTTCTTATCTTCCATTGATTGGAATACTTCTTCACTAGGCTGGGCTACGATAAGAATGTCTGCTTCTCCGCTCATCAGGTATTCGAAGGACTTGGATGTCTTATGAAATTCCATCGACTCATCAGCTTCTTCTCTGTCCATTCCCAAAAGCAAACTCTTGATAGCAGACGCCATCGGTTTTGTGGAAGTAGAACCGTCGATCGTCGGGAAGTTATTTATGGTAAATTCAAATGTATTATCTACAATGACAAACGATGTCTCAGGCGGAGCTTTTGTTGTCTCCGTTGGTTTTTCAGCATCGGTCTCATCCGGCTCGGTTACTTCCTCTTCTTCCGTATCCTCGATCTCGGTATCATCATCTTTTCCAGGTTTTTTCTCCTTTACGTCACAGCCTGCTGATGCGAGCATGACCAAAGCCAAAGATGCTGCCAATAATTTCTTTTGAAACTTCATATTACTTCCTCCGCTTGTTTACTTAAAGACACTTAAGTCTCCCTAATTATATATCGTCCGTTAATGGTTTTTCATTACATTTAAATCTCAATCTACGAACGGGTCTATGCTCTGATATTGGAAAACTATTATCGGGTTGTCAGGATCAGAGATATCATACAAAGTCGTAACTCCGTCGTAGTACGAAACAAGATTATCATTTAAGATATCAACATAACTTACTGAGAATTCTCCATCAATGGAATACTCAATATCTTTGCTGGCATTATAGATCTCCAGATGATCATCTTCGGCAACCAGCACATAAAGATCACCGAGTACCATATCTGCTTTCAATTCCGTATTTCCGGTGTGCGGAAAAGTTTTACCGTTAGACAGATAATATGTGTGCCAATCCGTAGCTGCCATGATACCGTCATCCATATAGACATTTCTCGCATCGGGTACATCCTCGATAATGACTTCTCCCGTAAACGGATCAATGATATCACCGTCATCCATAACGTACGGGTCATCTATCTCAGCATATTTAACTCCCCAATGGACAATACGAAGGCAACGGTCTGATCTAAAAGAACCATATGAATTGAAATCATAATCATACAAAGTGGCCTCACCTTCATCTGAAACCACAACAAAGTAATCCTTGAAATGTGTAAAGTACAATATATCTAATTTACCCAGTTCCTTAATAACTGCACCCTGAGAATTTAATCCATAGCCGTTATGTTCCTCATCAAAAAAGATAGGCACGTCTGTCATAATCAACAAACCACAGTAATAATCACTCAATCGGTTACCGTTAAGGTCGCACAGATAGACACCATTATCGTCATTCCAGATTCCAATATTGGGATCTCGGAATAATCCTGAATAGTCTACCGACAGATCACCGGTGTTAATGTCAAGTCGTAAGACATCAGTATAATCATCCAGCTGAACAAAAAGTCTTACGTGATCATCATCTAACTGACCATGTATACTTATGTCATTAATACTTACATCAGACAGTTCAGGTGAATATGCTGCCAATTTGGACATATCCAGATTAATATGAACCGATGAGACGATATCAAGGTCGTCGTTATAAACATCCATACATTCTTCATTCCAGGCATATAGCACTCCGGTTGCATAGATGATATTTCTATACTTTAAACCGGTGTATTTTGATCCGGAAGCATTGATCAATCCGTACATATATTCACCCTGCACGCTTTTTACAACTTCATAACACGAAAAGCCTTCTACTTCCCACGCTACAGCAAAAACCGAATCACATATTATCCTGCCGTTCTCATCAAAAAAACCGTAAGAATATTCCCCGTTATTGTACACATAATCCGACAAATGGCCATCTTCAGCATAGTACCGACTGTCTCTGGTTCCTATATAAGGAAATATCGTGCCATAGTCATCTGACGGTATGAAATCCGAGATATAGTCCTCGGATAATCTGGTACATATATTCGTATCATAATCGGCTGGCTGATAGTTGCTCCAATCAACCTTGACAGGCGACTCTTCCGAATCGTACATAGCAGACTCGAGCACTAAGACCTTTCGGGATTCCCCGGTCTCTTCATTGGTAGTTTCTTCAGGTGTGGACTTGGTGATCTCTTCCGTCTCATCTCTTCTCGAGCGGGACTTCTTTTTCTCTTTCGTGGAAGTACATGAAGGCACAACAAAACTGATAACAAGGATCACAGATATGAGCGTCATGATCTTTCCGGAAAGTTTCATAACTCTACCCCTTAAACTTTCATATTGTCCTTTCCACTCCTCCTATATTATACATGCTGTCTTTTTCGAAAAAAATAACCTGCTTCAAAAGAAACAGGTTATCGGATGATCGTTTTCGAAAATCAGCAAGGAAGGATCCTTGATTCAATGCATTTTTGTTCGAACTCGGGGCTTCTTGTAAAGCCATAGACGACTTCCTTTCTGCTCGCGCCCTTGTTCAGGATATCGACCCAGAACTTAAGACCGTCAGTGTCAGCTTCGCGGTCCATGAAGGTCAGGTAGAGCCTGTTAACGAATTCCTCGTTGCTGAAGTTGTAACCTTCCATCTCGGGACTAAGGAAGAACTCAGCACCAACCTTCTCACCCGTGATCTCAAAATTGGCAAGAAGCTTAGTCCAGTACTCGCGGCCTTCAGGATCGAAATCTCTTCCGAAAGCAGTCGTGTACATTCTCTCGACAAATGAATAAGTCTTGTCAGTCGGAGTGATGGTTACCTTGCTCTTGATGTCGCAGCCGGAACGGATGCCAAACACCGCACAGATGTCGCTCCACTCCTGGGAATTTATGAAGCATTTTGCAACCGTTTCTCTCGATGCGTCGCCTGACTTAAGAAGATCTTTCCAGTAATTGAAACCGGAAGTATCAGGTTCTCTGTCGAAAAAAGTAGCGTACATGATATTGAGGAATTCATCATCGGAAACGCCTCTTCCCTTGAACTCGCTACTTAGTACAAAATCAAGTCCTACCTGCGCACCTGTTGCCTTGAAAGAATAGAGCTGATCATACCAGAAATCCGCACCGTCTTTCTCAGGATCACGACCCAAGACTTCCGTATAAAGTCTTTCTACAAAAGCCCTGATCTGATCTTTGGGATCAGCAGAAACCGCAGGAGTATTTGTCGGCTTACCTGTCGGATTCGAAGCAGGTTTTTGGGTAGGCTTACTCGTCGGATCGGTCGCAGGTTTTTGGGTAGGCTTACTCGTCGGATCGGTCGCAGGTTTACCCGTAGGCTTTGACGTAGGATCCATAGTCGGAACATCCGTAGGGTTCTCTGTACTTGTATTTACCTGATAACCATAGTTCGAGATATCAGTGGAAGTCTTGATCTCAACCTTTCTGTTTGCCTCATCAACGACAACTTTATCAAGACTTATCTGGACATTGGTGCCCGGAAGTTTATTAGCCTTGTTACTCGCATTATCAGTAATGTCATTCTTGTCGTAATAGCTGTAGCTGTTACGAGGATTTGCTTCACTTATCATGATGTTGTTCTTGATCACATTATCGGTTGCAACCTTAACAACAAGACAGTGCTGCTCGCCGCTGTTGATGATGGTGTTATTCGTTATGGTATTACCCTTCGCGATACCGTTTGATTCAGAACTTCCTCCGATCGCAAGACCTACATACTGATCGTTATAGATGAGAAGATTGTTCTGAGCGATAACGCCTTCAGCCGTCCATCCGTGATTCTCGCTCGCGATCTCAAGACCTATGTCACAGCCTGTTACATAATTATCGTGAATATAGATATCTTTACCGCCGTCAACGTAGATTCCGTCAGCACCTGAATGAGGCTTGCCGTTGGAATCAAAGTATCCCGGATTTTTGAAGATAAGAGACGAGATATTCTTTACGTAGTTACCGTAAACTTCACCGTTACGAGTGCGATTGTCCTCATATGCTGAGTCCCCGTATCCGCCTGCACAGTCAATACCGATATTGTCGTTATCGTGGATGTAGTTGTTGGACAGAGTAAAGTATTCGGTGTTGTTATTAAGGACAACACTCTCACTTCTTCCGGTCGTTAAGTTATAAACTTCGCATCCGTCTATGGTGATGTTGGATGTCTTGTTATCCTTATCACCTTTGATGCTTATTCCGTGACCGTTGAAATGATCCTTATCCGAGAAATTCGTGTAGTTATAGATACAACCGAGATCATGTATCTTACAGTTTAAGATATAGACATTGTTTGAACCCGGTTTGATCCTTATACCGCCACAGCTCTCGGAAGTTGAAGGCGCACGAAGATAAAGTCCCGAGAAATCGAGATTCTCGATAACGATATCGGAACCTTTGATCTCCAGAAGATCACCTTTTGTCATCTGCTCTGTTCCACAGATCTTGGCATTGCCTTCACCCTTCAAAGTAATGCCTTTTTTCTTGTTGATCTTGAGCTGCTCGTTGTAGCCGCCCGACTTTTCTTTGATGATGATCGTCGTGCCTTCTTTTGCTGCATCGATAGCTGACTGGATCGTCTGATATTTGTCAGACGGAACAGTAATTGTGTAAGTTGAATTTGCGGGTTTAACACCCTGATTTCCATACGTTATACCGTCAAGAACAATCTCTTGTTCTATCGGTACCGGAACATCCGCATGAACTGTACCCCCATACAAGCCCACCAGTGATCCGATCGTTAGGATTGTAGCGACCATTTTCTTAAATCTTTGTTTAATCACGTATACCTCCTTGGAATGAAATGACCTAAAAGGTATAACACATGCTCTAAAGACGGTCAAAAAACCTAAATCATTTTTGATTCATTCCGTGGTTTTTCGCTATAAAAATCCCTCCTTGCTTTCTATCGCAAGGAGGGAAAATTCAGTTTAAGATATATGGTTTATTTTGGACGTACAAGATCACCACAAATAGTTATATTCATGAATCTGGCATAAAAATTCTGAATTGCATCGCATGCTGTATCCATAATAAAATAGAAACTTGATCCGCCGGCTCTGTAACCGCCCTCTTTTATCTCAGCTAAATGACCCCTGCGACCACTCGGTAAATTAGGCACTCCACCTGCGAAACAATAAGGGAATTCATCTCCACCGTCCTTAAGTTTTTCCATAGCTCTTTTTGCATCTCCAAAAAACATCTGAATAGTTTTAATAAGTGCTTCTATCTCGTAAAGCATAGAAACAAGCTCAGGACAGTTAGCACGATCTGCCGACATCTTAAGATCCAATATCTTCTGACAATCGTCGTAATAACCGTTATAAACAGAAATAACAGTGGAATCAATTTCGATTCCTGATTCTCTGAATACTCTGTCTGTCATATAGAACAGATTATACAGATCTTTATTTACAACATACTCTCCAACAGGAGTAAACTTTCCATATTGATGTAGCTTTGACTCTTCAACTATTTTGACGAAATCAGCGGTTCTGAGTTTCTTAAGTTCGTCTTTTTCACCGTAATCTTTACAATCGTGCTTACTTAAGTACTCATTTGAGTTTTTAGCATTTCGATCCAAATAGATTAAGTCTCCCTGAACAAACTCATTAACGTCGTTGACAAAACGGCTTAACTCCATGAGTTTATCCTTGGTGAGATTTGCCTTGCTGAAAAGTTCTCCCATATTAAGAAGTCTGCAAGCAGCTTTATAGGTAGTGAACATATTTTTTAACAGCGCCAATATCATATTAAAACCCGGTTGCAGCTGTTTGAAATTGCTCCAATAATTCCTGATCTTCACGTATTGAACTTTTCCCTCATCGTTAAGTCCCGCAAGAGTTGACGGCACTTTCGCAATAGTAGAAAAATCACTTCCAAAGGTTTCCTCATTTTTTCTCAAAAAATAACCAAGCCAACTTGTTTCATCAAGTGTACTATAGAAGTTACCTATGTTCTCTTCTAGGTCATCTACTCCGGAAGCTGAGTTCATTATTTCATTCAAATTCTGATTAAGCTTCAGGGCTGCTTTATCAATATTGCCAATTTCTGTTTCTATTTCACTTTGTTGTACATTTTCCCACCTTACAGAGTTGTTAATATCATTCAATAGTTTTTCAGCTTCTGCAAGCTCCTCTGGTGTCAATTTTGTATCAGAATCAGCCATTGTTAATTCTCCTTTGTATATATCTAGTTAGAATCTGACATCGTATTCACGAATGTACCATCTTCCGCCGTTAGTTCTCTGCAATGTTCTCTTGTTAGGACTTCCCAACTGCTTTCCGTGAATATCGTAAGCAACTGTTGTAACATACGCATATTCAACCTTATCTCCATAATGCGAAGCGATCTTCTCCTGATCCTCTTTCGACATAAAATAGTTGTTGAGATCATTAGTATCGTCATAGCCCTTGACTACAACAATCTCTGTCTTTTCCGGATCTACCTCTGCATAGACATATTCGCCATGGAAACGTTCCTGATGAAGATCCCAGTGATATCTCATATTTTCCTTTGCGAAATCACTTTCCTTCAAATCCGGATGGATGCAATCAAGATAAAGGTCATAGTTCTTCTCTTTGATAGCCTGCTGGAATATCTCTACAAGTCTTTCAGGTGTTACATCGTCAGGAACAGACTTAACCGTATACCAACCTTCCTTAATAGAAGCAACGTCATCCTCGCCATAAAAATATCCGCTCTTTTCGTGTTCGGCTGAATAAATACCCACTACATGTCCTGGCACATATAGAGCAACTGGTTCAACTACTGTTGCATATACCAGGCTTCCGACTTTTTCTTCACCTGCCTGAGGTATTTCCATAGCTATACTCGTGATTTCTCCAAGAACTGTCCATTTTGTGACTTCGGCCATAGTACTGTCAACCTGTCTTCTATAGCGCTTTATTGCTTCATAAGGTCCAAGCCATCTTCTTGAATCGATCTTTACGAAATACATACCTGTAGATCTTTGTCCAACATGAATAAATTCACCTGTCATACCCAAAAATTGATTCAACGGATATTGAACATCATCCAGGACTACATATTTACCAACCATATCGTCCAGTTGCGTATTCATAACATCAGGTGCAGGATATACTTTTTCGAGCATCTTATCCTGATATTGAGCTACCAAATCATTCCAAGCTTGCTCACTCTTCTTACTGAACTCTGCAACAAATTGTTCTTCATTCTTAAGATATGCGATCATGTCATCGGTAATGTCCTTGAAGTTACCTGCTGAACCTGTGACGCATTTACTTGCTCGTTGAAATAGTTCCTTAACTCTCGGATCATTAGGAGCAAACTCATTGAGGATCTTGATCCTGGATAGAGCATCCTCTCTTGAACGGAAGATCGGAGTGCCTCCCTGTGCTCTTTTTACTTCGTTCTCAAATTCCTTGAGATACATCTCTGCCTGTTGGATTCTCATGGTCAGGTTGTTTTCATCAACCGTAAATGTACTGGCGTCTACCATGCCTGTTATATCTCCTTTCCGAAGAGTACTCTACCCGCCTGAAACTGCGTATATAAGGCTGTTTTTGGGATAAAGATTTATGCGATGCGATTCCTATTGTCAAAGAAATGACAAGTTCTAAAGAAATGATAACATCTTTGTTTTAAGAAAGGAACAGGAAAATATTGTCAGAAAATGTCCAACATGCTGTCCAGATAGATCTCTTCTCTGACCCTAAGCTGGAACTCTGGTTTGGTCATATAGTAAAGCAGAAATTCCAGTATGACTGCGCTTCCGAGACTTCTCCCTTCGATCTTGAAATTGCTGAAGCCTGACGGCATGAATTTTGTCTGGATATCATCTATACCGATAAATCCCGGATTATTCATCGCATCGGAAAAACGATAGCCTTTTGATGCATCAGGAGAAACGCAGATATGATTTTCCACATCTTCGCCGAGGCTTTTTCTGGAGACGTTTTCGTAGCAGTTCTTGCGGTCGAAACAATCAAACCAGCAGCATTCGTTACATAAAAATTCGACTTTATCTTTCTGAATTTGTGATAAGGAATTCAGTTTATCGAATTCTTTGTTGAGCCTGAAATCAGGAACGACAAAACGATAATCTTCGCGGTCCAGTTCTTTTTTGAATTCATTAAAATCCGTGATGACTTTTGTCGTTGATGAGACGAAATAAAAGTCAGGATAATTATGCTTTATGTAATCAAGCAGTATGTCGGAATAGATAATGACTCCGTTTTGAACTGAGTCTTTTTTCTCGAAAAGAGAACACAGGAAATTGCACTTCTTGTCAGACAGATGTTCCTTAGTAATAAGCGAATTACTGAAGGTAAGCCTGGAGGAGATCTTGTATTCATTCATAAGTGCGGCAACGTTCTCGGGCGATTCATCACCGAAGCCGACGCGGCCGCCGCCCCAGAGACAGTCCTTGGGAGCACCATAGACGGAACCGATCTCGCACCAGTCGTAGAAGTATTCTCTGTGCTCTCTGAAAAGTTTCAGGAAGACCTTGTACAGGTCGTAAAATTCGAACAGACCGGGAAGATGATAGTAAGCTTTCAAACTGATGACCTCCCGCTGTTTTTTATTATTATAGCAGACCTCTTTGGAGAAGAAATTTATCGAAAAACGATAAATTTTTATTGTAAAACAAGTTTTAGCGGTGTATCATTAACTCAAACGAAGAGAGGAGGAACGGACATGAAAAGAGAAGAAAACCTTGAATTGATAACGAGGCTTTATATCGGATACAGCCTGATCGAGAATTATCAGGAGAAGATCAAGAGCAACGAAGAAAAGATCGATGAGATCGACAAGATGAAAGCTAAGCATTATTCTTCCCTGACTTATTTCACTCCTAAATTCGTGGCTTCGGTTATAGTCGCAGGTGTGATG
>JAGCGK010000091.1 GCA_017649645.1 Clostridiales bacterium
TACATCCTCCTCTCACTTCAAAACCCTCTGCACGGTTACGGGATAATCCAGAATGTAAGCGAGCTTTCCAACGGAAGGATCAAGCTCGCGGCAGGAACTTTGTACGGAGCATTGAACACTCTTGTTGATAAGGGATGGATCGATGCACTTCCGGAGAACCCCTTAAGCCGTAAGAAAGAGTACGTGATAACGTCATCGGGAACCGAGATCCTCAAAGAAGAGATCTCGAGGCTTTCCGAGCTCGTCGATAACGGCAAGAGGTTGATGGAGGGTAAGTAAGATGATCAAGAGAATACATAAATTATATTTCATCTGGCAGCTGGATAAGGAAGAAGCATGGATCAATGAGATGGCTTCACACGGATATTCTCTCATAGGATGCGGAAGGTTATATTTCGATTTTGAGGAGACTGATCCGGGCAAATACAAGTATAAGACACTGTTTCTCAAGGGCAGTTATACCGGCAAAAAGAATATGGATTTCTTCAGATTCCTGGACGAAGTCGGGATCAAGGTCACGTCGTACATCCAGTATCCCGGAACATGCTGCGTCTACACGAGAGCTTTGGCAGAGGATTATCCGAACGGTATCGATATCTATTCTGACATCGATTCGAAGATCACATACGAATGGACCACATTTTGGTACCTGATCTTTTGCGCAGTAGTTATGTTTTTTGGGGGACTTCTTAATCTCAGCATGTCACTTCGTCATAACGCCTTATGGAGTTTGAACTTTGCAACTGCACTACTTTGCTTCCTCTTAATGATCATATGCTTATTACACTTTGTCATGACCATAATCAAGATCGTGAAACTTAAGAAAGAACGCGCTATCCACGAATAAGGAGGATCATATGGAAAAGTTAACGAATCAGGAGAAATTCCGTCCTTGGATGGGTTTCGTATTCTTCGCTGCATTGATGGTATTCTTTTTGACCGTCTGTCAGCTTCTTCAGTACTATCTCGGAATGACTGGTCTCATACTGACCGAACTTCTGTTTTTGGGGATCGCGGTCGGTTACTGCCTAATTAGGAAAGTCAAGCTAAGGGAAATGTTTCCTATAAGAAAACCGAAGGTCAGAGAGATATTCGGCTGCCTGCTTCTCATGATGGGCGGCCAGAGCATCGGTATAGTAATTACCGCTCTTACTTCCCTCATCTTCCCTTCCAGCAACAGCACAGTTTCCGAACTTAATGATTTCCTTTACGGCAACGGACTCGGGTTCTTCGCACTTGCAATCTTCATTGCAGTCCTTCCTGCGATCTGCGAGGAAGCAGTTCACAGAGGCGCGATCTTAAGCCATTTCAGAGGCATCAAGAAAGACTGGGTCATCGTTCTTATCATGGGTATCTTCTTCGGACTTAATCACGTATCCGTATTAAGATTCGGCGTTACGGCGATCCTTGGAGCTGTCCTTACGTTCGCTGTCGTAAAGAGCAACAACATACTTCTTTCGATGCTGATGCATCTGGGCAACAATCTGTTTTCGGTTATCGTCGGATACTTTACCGCCGGAAGCGGCGCAGCAGAAGCAGTGGGCGAAGTCAATATCGGATCATATCTCGGCATTTATCTCATCATGGCATGCACGGCTCCGATCCTTCTTACACTCGGCGCCATGCTCCTCGATCCGAAGAGTCACAGGAAGATCAGATTCCTCTTCGCAGGTATCATCGCAGGCGTCATGTTCTTAACAGGTTCAGGCCTTATGCTGACACAGTCACTTAAGAGGATGAATGATCAGCTCTTAAATGCGACTTTCGGCTACACCGTAACAGAAGAGAGTAAGGAAAGTGAGATCGATTTCACCGTTGAGGAAGAAAGAGAAGTTACCGTTATGATCATCATGGTCGAGGCTAAGGGTGACTACAAAGTTGAAGTCGTCGGCGACAAAGAAGGCAGTGTCTATAGTTCCGATATTCCGAAGGGATTTTCAAGAACGGTAAATACTCAGCTGGTACTTCCACCTGATCACTATACGATCAGGTTCATCGGAGGGGATAATGCCGTAGGCGAGGAACCGTTCTTCACCATCAGCGTCGTCTGAGCCCGTAACTCATACAAAAATCACCAAATTGATTTTCATTATGACTCCGTTTTATTGTATAATGCTTCTGTTATCAAATTCAGGAAGTATATTCATATGAGTCAGCTTACAAATCAGATCATCACGGAAGTCAAGAAAGTTATCTGCGGTAAGGATTACGTCATCGTTCAGGCTTTGACGGGAATCCTTGCAGGAGGACATATCCTTATAGAAGATGTCCCTGGTGTCGGTAAGACCACAATGGCCCTTGCCTTCTCGAAAACAATGGGATTGGATTACGGACGTGTTCAGTTTACGCCTGACGTTCTCCCTTCTGACATTACGGGATTTTCCATTTTCGATAAGCAGACAAATACGATGAAATATCAGCCGGGCTCGATCTTCCACAATCTGTTCCTGGCAGACGAGTTGAACCGAGCATCGTCGCGTACCCAGTCGGCTCTTTTGGAGGCGATGGAGGAAGGACAGGTTACGGTCGACGGCAAGACATATCTTCTTCCAAAACCGTTTACGGTATTCGCGACACAGAACCCGGCAGGCGCGTCAGGTACGTCGCTTCTTCCGGACTCGCAGATCGACCGATTCATGATCAGGATCTCCATGGGTTATCCTGCTGCGGCTGACGAGAAGAACATGCTCGAATCACGTAAGAACGGCGCTAATCCGATGGAGTACGTTAACAGGATCTGCAGCAAGGAAACTCTCGTGCAGCTGCAGGAAGAAGTTAACAGAGTCTTCGTTAACGATCAGCTTCTTGAATATATCGTTGCCCTTTCCGGCATGACGAGAAATCACAAGGACCTCGAAAGAGGCGCGAGTCCTCGTGCTACCATCGCTCTCACTTCTATGTCGAGAGCATTCGCATATCTGCAGCAGAGAAATTATGTAACTCCGTCTGACGTGCAGACAGTCTTCGGACCTGTCATGTGCCACCGTCTCATCCTCACGCCTGAAGCAGAGGTCGACGGCAAGCGCACGGCCGACGTTGCAAAGGAGATCCTTAAGACGGTTCCTGTTCCGAAGGTCTGATCTGAAATGTTGAAGAGTTGGTGTCTGTACATTGGTCTGCTGATCGCCACATTCGTATTCTTCCTTTTTTACAAGATGTGGGCGTCATGGTTCTGTTTGGTGATCTTACTGATCTTCCCTTTTATCGCGCTCGGATTATGCATTTTCTCCGCGGTAAAGTTCAAATATGAGGTCATCTTCCCGAGCCTTGTTAAGCACGGCGAAGACGCATCGATCAACGTCAGGATCAAGGGCGCATCATCGCATTTTTCATTCTGCAGGTTCAATGCCAAAGTCACTGACATAATGGAAGGAAAGACTTCCGACATCAGTTTCTCAAAAAGAGACAGTTCCATTTCCGCGATCCCGGTCGACACATCGCACTGCGGATCATATACATATGCCATCTCGAAAATAAGCGTCTACGACATATTCGGTCTTTTTCACATCAACCGCAAACTCCCGAAAAGGTGCGAGATCGTGGTAAAGCCTGTTCCGACCATGCCGGAAGTAATGCCGAACTTAAATGGTTTTCGAGCAAGAAGATTAAAAAAATCATCGTCACCTCACTCCGAGATCTATGACATCAGAGAGTACATTAAAGGTGACCCTATTAAGTCCATCCACTGGAAGGCATCCGCGAAGAAGGACAAGATGCTCGTTAAGGAAGCGCAGGAAGAGTGCTTCGGACATTCGCGTGTTTTTATGCAGCTTCAGGAAGACAGGGATCTTCTCGACAGGAAACTCGGCGAGATGCTCTTCACTTCGACTTACTTTCTGAACCACGACATCACACATAAGATCAGGATACTTCCTCCGAGAAAACGTGAGATCGCATTCGACATTCAATCGCAAAGAGACCTGGAGAGAGCTATCTTCAGGATACTTCATATGAGAATACCTAAGGAGGCGTCAAATGCCGGCTAATGTTGTTAAGAGAAAAGCCGGACATGATGCTCCGGGCGTCAGGACATTTTTCCTGTCGATCATAATAACCACCATATTGAATCTGGGATTTACCTGGATGCTGGCATCCACGTATAATTTCAGGATCTCGTATACTCAGATCGTCCTTTATTCGATCGCTGCGGCTTTGCTGATAACGCCGATCCACTACACGAAGAAGATCTATTTCTCGTTCATACCGATGGTCATCGTTCCTCTGGGATTCGCGTTTTTGCTCTACTTCGATATCTTCGATCTGTGGGCAGGTCTCAAGGTCGTTTTGAACTCGCTTCAGGAGAACACTTTCAGGGCGCTTCCGGGATCTTTCGGAGTCTATAGCAGAGGCAAACATGCGCTTACTACCCTGTTCGCGCTTTATAATTTTATCCCTACGGTCTTTACGACATATTTCATCGTAAGAAGAAGAGATATCATAACTTCGCTTCTATTCTATCTGCCGTATTTTATCTGCTCCGTAGGACTTGTTTTCATGTTCCCTGATCAGATCGCTTTTGAATTAGCTATGGCAGGTCTCATGCTTTTAGTCTTGATCCATGTTTTTCGAAAAAAAGAGAGAAAGAGTTCGGAGAACAAGACTCTTATAATGATCATTCCGGTCATCGCTTTTATTCTCCTTATCGGAGTAATATTCCCGCAGGATACATACGACAAAGACAGGCTCGCACAAAAGAGCATCACACAGTTAAGATCCCTGGTACTTAAGTCACCTCTTAAGTCCAACAAGCACGTCATGAATGCCATCAACAAAGCCGAGGGAATTCCCGGTGCAAGTGAACTGGTCGATGATATCGCTCAGGGATTCGGTTCGATCTCAGGTGCCGATACGGATCTTTCCGCAGTAGGTAATTTTGATCCTCCGCTTTATACGGTATGCAGCGTAATCAAATCGGAGAACCCTGATTATAATAATCCTTCGATACCGACCTACAAAGGAAGTTATCTGTATCTTAAGGCAAGTTCCAAAGATGTCTACGAAGATAACGTATGGAAGAGCGTAGATTATATTCCGAATCCTTTTACAGGTAAGGATACATCTGCTCCGATAGATTTTGTTCCGTGTCAATATAATATCTATCTTTCCTATTCTGTGGATCATGACGTCTGTCTGACACCTTACTACTTAGACCTGTACAATTACGGTCCCGAGTACACTGCCACCTACGGGGATTTCATATCAGGCTCTGCGGTCGTATTTGCTGAAGATACCGATCAGGTGATCGTGGTCGAAGAAGAAGACGGTTATTCAACATCTTATTCAGGTGCGCTTACTCCGTTATCTGCGAAAACGAGTGCCTTAAATTTCTACGACTCCGGATATTCATTTGCCAGTTCCGCAGTACCGGAAAAGTGCGGACTGCTTTATTCCGATCAGTATATAAACGATTACGTTTACGGAAATAATCTGGAAGTACCTGAAGAAACAAGACAGGCAATAATCGATACAGGCATGCTTCCGGATTGGTATATGCAGATCTTAAACGGTGAGATCGAAGTATCTGATGCTGACAAGGTAAGAGCAGTTACCGAGTTCGTAAGAGATCTTCACTGGTATGATAAGAACACTGATTATCCGCCTGACGATGTTGATTTCGTTGCATGGTTCATGGCTGAAAGCGACACGGGATTCTGCGTACATTACGCAACCACTACGGTTATCCTTCTTCGTATGATAGGCGTGCCTGCTCGTTATGTTGAAGGCTACATGATCTCCGGTCTTCCGTTCGGTCATGAGCGTAACGTCTATTCAACAGATGCACACGCATGGTTCGAATTCTATCTTCCTGAATTCGGTTGGGTAATGGGTGATTCAACTCCTGGTAACGACAGAGCAGCAAGGAACTTCGACATCGAAGCCATCGCTCAGTACTATCCTGAATATCAGCAGGTATCTTATCTCGCGACACCGGATCCTAACAAGAATGATTATCAGAATAACGAGACCACCAATACGCCTACTCCTATCGATCAGAAGCAAAGTCAGCAGAACGAGCCGACCACTGCCGAGACTAAGGAAGTAGTTGAAGAGACCGAGAAACAGAAGCTCGATCTGACCAACGTCATCGGCTTCGGTCTTATCGGAATAATATCCGTCGGATCTCTTCTTCTGATCCGTCTGGTATATGTATTCTATTGGAAGTCGCAGTTCTCCACCAAGGAGATAAACGACAGGACGAGATCTTACTATCATTACTTTAAGTTCACCACGAAGATACTTAAGTCCCGTCCGCCGAAACGAGCGACGTTCATCGCAGAAAAGGCCGCCTTCAGTAACGAGATGATAAAAGATAAAGAACTAAGTGATCTTATCGATATCAGTAAAAGAACAACGAAGGCCATGTACAATAAAAATCCATGGTACGCGAAGTTGGCATATAAGTTATTCGCAGTTAAATTCTAAGATCAAAAATGTCCCGTAAGTGATAAAAACTTACGGGACATTTTCCATAAAAAACAAAACACATTTAAGTGATCATACGCGTACTTTATCGAAGACCTTAACATATGTAAGAGGGATAGCTCCAATGATAGCTATGCCGCCCTGGATAAGGTTAGGGATCAAAGATCCTGCAGCAGCTGCAACGCCGTACATAAACGGCATGGATTCAAATGCAAAGTAACCGGCGACCATAATTAGTTCAGCAACAACGCCTGCCAATATCTTACGCGGAAGAGATACTTTATTCTCGCCTCTTCTCTTCATTATAAGTCCTGCTACAAAGCCCATGATACCTTTGATGAGAAACGTAGGTAATGCGTACTGTGCATAACCTGAGATAAGGTCTGCCGCAGCTGCACCGATTGCAGAAGGAACCGCTGCGATCGGTCCTAAGATATATGATGCTACAAGTATTATCAGGTCACCTAAGTTAACGTGTCCTATAGCTGTCGGAATATGAAGTTCCGTTCCGACAAATATCAGTGCTGCCAGTACTCCTATATATGCTATCTTTCTTATCTTAAGCTTGTCTTTCTCATGCTCGCTCATTTTGATGTCCTCGCTCCTGTAAGTTGCTATTGTCTTCCGACAGCTACTATGTTACAACTTATCTGAACATATGAAATAACCAGATTTGGAGTTTTTTATATAACCAGATGAAAAGAAAAACCAACGAGACATCATACATAAAACTATATAATCACATCAAAAAAGACATCGTTGACGGCGTCTATCCTTATAACACCAAGATCCCTTCCAAGAGGACCATGGCATCTCAGTTCGGCGTCAGCGTTATCTCAGTCGAGCACGCCTACGACCTTCTCCGTGACGAAGGTTATATAAGAAGCATCGAAAAGAGCGGCTACTTTGTTTCCTTCCGCGACTCAGACGGTTTCTCATCATTTCCGGAAGAAAACCTTCCATCTTTTCATCAGATATCCGCATCACAGGAAGGCTACGTCTTCCCTGTCTCCGTCCTATCGAAAACAATGAGGACGATCTTAACTAACCGCCGGGAAGATATCTTGAGCAAATCACCTAACTGCGGCCTTCCTGAGTTCCGTGAAGCCATCTCCAGATACCTTGCCCGTAACAAGGATATCCGCATCGATCCTTCAAGGATCATAATCGGTTCGGGAGCTGAATATCTTTATAATCTTATCGCAGGTCTTCTTAGCGAAAACATCTTCGCACTTGAAGATCCGTCCTATGAAAAGATCCAGAGAGTTTACGGAAATTCCAACATCAAATATGAGCTTCTTCCTCTCGGAAAAGACGGCATAGAAAGTAAGGCCTTGGAAAGGACAAAAGCGACCGTTCTCCATATCTCTCCATTCAGGAGTTTTCCGACAGGAATCTCCGCTTCCGCATCCAAAAGACATGAGTACATAAGATGGGCAGATTCGTCCGGAAGGATAATAGTCGAAGACGATTACGAATCTGAATTTTCCGTCCTCGGAAAACCCGTTGAGACATTGTTCTCGATGGCCGCAAAAGATAACGTCATCTACCTTAACACATTCTCGAAAACGATCTCCCCTGCACTTCGTGTCGGCTATATGCTCTTGCCTGAATCTCTGCTCGAAAAGTTCGATCAGAAACTCGGGTTTTATTCATGCACTGTTCCGACATTCGAACAGCTGGTCTTAACCGAACTTTTAAACAACGGAACATTCGAAAGACACATCAACAGAGTAAGGCGAAAAATGCGTTCGGATCTTACATGATCTACACATCATCTACAATTGTCTACACACTATCTACACATCTGTTTATCGATTTTGTCATTTGCCTGAAAATGCCTTAAATAAGGGCTTTTCACCCCGTTTTTCCGCATTACATTTTTGTAAGTTTGTGTTATAAAAATGACAATATTTCCGTCGCAAAATACCTGTATTTTTTCCGATCGTTTTTCGCCCGAAAACGCCCGAATATCAGCCGTTGATTTACATATCAGATTGATGGTTTTTATATCACATTCTCATCTTGTAGAATTACGGTAATGTAATGTAATCTCGTGCTGTTTTATAGCCCGATTATAGACAATATGAAAATGTAATATTTCCCGTTGAACGAACCTGATTTTCCGATGATCCGGGAAGCTTTTTTCCTGCGCGTTTTTTCGAAAAGACAAAACCACGAAAACGACTGGTATACCGCCATTTCAAGCCACGCAAACACAAGGGTTTCCGAGCGGGTTTTATACCGTTTTCGAGCAAAACGTTTCGACCGAATAATATCAATATTTTGACATCAAAAAACCGTGACAAATTTGTCGATTCCGACACCCTTTGCTATATTGAGTCCAATTCGAACGACGAAGGGTCGTTCAACAACAAAAAGGAGGTTGAAAAAATGAAAAAAAAGTTATTGGCACTCTTCATGGCTACTGTACTTTCAGTAAGTGTTTTAGCCGGATGCAGTAAAGGTAACAGCGGTGTTAAGGAGATAACCTTTATGGTCTGGGATGACTTGGAAGCATCTCAGGATCTGATCACAAAAGGTTATAAAGATTCCATCGATCGTTTTAACAAGGATTATGCAGGTCAGTATCACTGCACACCTATTACGACAAACCTCGAGGAATACTACAACAAGCTTAACACGATGGTCGCAGGCGGCGAGACACCTGACGTATTCATCGTATCACCTGGCGCTAACATGAACGATTACGTTATCCCCGGTGTAGCAGCTAAGTTGGATGATTACCTTAACAAGGACGGATGGAAGCAGACATTCACATCTGACGCAGTATTTGCAGGCAGCACATACGGTGCTGAGGCAAAGGACGGCGCAGGTATCTATGCTATCCCTCTCAATATCGCAGCAGCTTGTGTATTCTATAACACAGAGATGTTTGCAGATGCAGGCGCAGAAGTTCCTGAGACATTTGATGATCTTCTCGCTGCATGTGATAAGCTCCAGGCCAAAGGTTACACACCTATCACGATCTCTGCAGGTACCGCTTGGTGTCTTTCCATGGTTGCAGGTTACCTCTGTGACAGAAACGGATTAGACCTCAACGATATCAAGGAGCACAAGACAGACTGGATGGATTCCAAGGTCATCAACTCCGGTAAGCAGATCCAGCAGCTCAGCCAGTACTTCCAGCCGACAGCAGCAGGCGACGACAACGATATCGCTACAGCAGCTTTTTATAACGGAAATGCAGCTATCCTTATCCAGGGTTCATGGGCTATCGGTCAGATCAACGGAAGCTGCGAGCCTGGTTTCGAGCAGAAGGTTGGCGTATTCCCGTTCCCTGCAGTTTCCGGTTCATCCGCAGATCCTAACAGAGTCATCGCTAAGTCCGATTCCCTTTGCATGAGTTCCACAACAAAGAACCCTGACGCGGCTATCGCTTTGATGAAGTACTTCGTAGACGATACAGCCCAGAAGTACACAGCTGAAAAGGGCGGCAAGATCCCTGTAACTAACGTTGAATATGACACGACTGTAGCTCCTCCTGAGCTCGCTTATGTTATGGACGTATTCAAGAGTGCAAACTCCACATTCGGATTCTATAACGAGTCCCTCTATGATACAGAAGCCGGTTCAACATTCGATAACTGTTTCGTAGAGATCTATAACGGTACTGACCCGGCCGAGGCGCTGAAACCGATACAACAGTACTATGAAGAAAATGTCTGGAATTAGACAGTCAATTAACTAAAAACTAATACGAGGATGTCAGTCCTGTCATGACGGGACTGACATTCTTAAAAGGGAAAATCTATGGATAAGCTTTTACGTAGAAAACGCTATATTATACTTTTTCTGGCGCCGGCTTTTATTCTTTTTACTGCGGTTTTATTCATACCGATCTGCAAAGCCGTATACTATTCATTTTGTGATTACAAAACGAATTATCCTATCCAGTTTGCAGGTTTCAAGAACTACATAAAACTGTTTACCAAGGATGAGACGATGAGGACCGCGTTCAAAAATTCCATGTTCTTCATGGTGTTCTCGTGTGTGACTCAGCTCCTGTTCGGTCTTATACTTGCAGCATTACTGACCAACATCAAGAAGGGTCGAAATATCTTCAAAAATATCTACTACCTTCCTTGCGTATTGAGTAGTGCAGCATTAGGACTTTTGTGGATGTTCGTCTTCACTCCTACTCTCGGTATCAACAAGATGATGGAGTCGTTCGGTTGGATCGACGACTGCATGAACGGACCTCAGTGGCTGTTCAATACGGAAGGTACGATAATCCTTCCGATCATCGTTATCTCGTTTGTGGCTCTTTGGCAGTATGTCGGACAATCCATGATGCTTTACATGGCTCAGATGTCCGGTATCAGCAAGGATATCTATGAAGCAGCAGCGATCGACGGATGCACTCCGACACAGGCATTTTTCCATATCACGTTGCCACTTATAAGACCTATGATCGCGACGGCGATGAGCCTTAATGCGATCGGTTCTTTGAAGTTCTTCGATCTCGTTTACAACATGATCCCTGAAGGTTTTTTGGGCAACCGTGCACATGTACTTGCGACACACCTTTACGATCAGGCGTTTAAGTTCAATAAACTCGGCTATGGTTGCGCGATCGGTGTTGTTCTTTTGATCATGTGTCTTATCGTGACCTTTGTGATCAACAAGTTCGTCAAGGTCGACAATTACGATATGTAAAGGAGGCACTATATGAACAATACTGCTCCAATTAAACATAAACGTGGTAATGCCACTCACAATCTCGTGAAGGGTCTGATCTACGGTTTTCTCATCTTACTTGCATTGATTTATATCCTCCCTCTTACGTGGGTCGTTATAACATCCTTGAAAGATGACAGAGTACTTATGACATCACCATGGGCGATGCCTGACAAATTGATGTTCGAGAACTACAGCTTCGCATGGACGATGGGTAACCTCGGTAAAGCTACGCTCAATTCATTTATCGTGTGTTCGATCACATTGATCGTCTCGCTTCTCATCGGTTCCATGGCTGCATTCGGTATTGCACGGCTTCGTTGGAAATTATCCAAGTTGGTGCTCACCTATTTTATGATCGGCATGATGATCCCGATCCACTGTGTGTTGATCCCACTTTTTATTCAGTTCTCCTCTTGGAAACTGACAAACTCACTGATCGGACTTATCATCCCGTACGTGACATTCTCGCTTCCTATCACCATCTATATCATGGTAGGTTTTTTCAGGGGCATCCCTAACGAGATGTTCGAATCAGCCGTAATGGACGGTTGTTCCGTTCCACGTATGTTCTTTGAGATCGCGCTTCCGATGGCTAAGACTGGTTTTATGGTAACAGGTCTTATGTCATTCGTAAGTAACTGGAATGAACTTCTCCTTGCAATGGTATTCATCTCGAGAGAAGCACAGAAGACACTTCCTGTATCACTTACAAAATTCGTTGGTCCTTACCACACGAACTACACTCAGATGTTTGCAGGAATCGTTATCGCAGTCATCCCTACGATAATCGTCTACTGTATCTTCGCTAACCAGATTGTTGAAGGTCTTACGGCAGGTGCCGTTAAAGGTTAATTTTGTTGCTAGGGCAATAAGAGGCTCGAAGGGGATGTCTCAAAAGTGATTTAACTCACTTGGGGCATCCCCGTTCTTTTGAATTCCCGTTACTTGTACAGTTCTATAGCGGTACGGATGACTGTAATTTCGCTGTTTTTCCCGTGATAAATACAGTTTCTTAGAACTGTACTGATGACTGTATTTTAAGAAGATTTCCCGTTACTTGTACAGTTCTATAACGGTACATATGACTGTATTTATTTGAAGACAAATGGGAAGGCCTCATTATAGTGCCTTTGAAATCCAGTAATCTATCCCTATTCACAGAGACTGAATACCGGATTATCTTGCTAAATACAGTAAAAAGCACTCTGGTCATAGGGATTACTTACTGGATTCCAGCCAAAAATCCAGTATTTGCTCCCTATCAGCAGGGAGGATCAACTGGTGTTTCATGGCAGGGTTTCACAGAGCAAAAAGAAGATCAATTTCAGTGTGAATCTGCCTTTTATGATCCAAATTATGTTTTGAGACATCAACTTCTTCTTTTCGAAATAATATTTGGGCCGCATATTACAGTATTGAGACAACCTTAGGCCGACTCACTTCGCGATCTTATGATCTAAAGCTTACGTATGTTTTGATATAATAACCGGGTAAGCGGAAGATATGTAAGATCGGAGAATCATATGTTGGAGAAATGTCCTAAATGCGGCGGTCATCTTACCGATGAGCCGGGCAACGAATACCTGGTCTGTGATGACTGCGGTGAGATGTATTTACCTGAAGTCGAAGAAACGAGACTATCCGTGGAAGATGCTCCCAAGATAGTTGACCAGACAGTCGAACTTAAAAAAATCGCCACGGTCAAAAAGATCGTATATCCGATAATGATCGCACTGATGCTGTTATGCGTCGGTCTGATCTTTTACGAGATCAATGAATACAGCAACGCTGCCGATGTAAAGTCTTCGATAGGAGCATACTCTGATTTTGATGACTCAACAGGACCTGACTCCATTCCCGATAAGAAACTTACCGATGAGATCATGAGAGCCGATTATGAAGAGTTCTACGCTTCCAGATACCAGGTAGTAACTACTATTGTTATCATCGCATGCGCACTTGTCGGAATAGCCGTGATTTGGATCATATCAATGATCGTCATCGAGATAGCTGCCGCCCGCATTTTCGAAAGACCTAAGAACAGACAGAATATCAGGCTCTTTTCCGGACTTGCAGCTGCCGGCACATTAGCGATCATTATAACCCTGATCATAATGGGCAACATGATCCCTTCTTCTCCAAAGCACGCCAAGTTCGACATAGTCACCAAAGAATATATGGGCAAAAAAATGGACAGGACATTCTCCTCCTTGGAAGGAAGATCTCACATCCACTACTCCGTAAAATACTTGGAAGACGGCGAAGAAGTGGATGAAGGAATATCCGAATATAAATATCATCACGTTTATCCTTCCAAAAAAGGCGAATACTATTTCGTATCTGTAGACGGCAAGCTCTTCCATCTTTATCCGACTTCAACTTACCGGAGATAAATCCATCAGGGTCATCAATGTCAAATTTTTGACACAATGACCCTGTTTTTATCAATCGTTTGCTCACATTCTGTTTACATTTTGTTCACATTTGAGTATAATGAATCAAATTCTTATTATTCTCGAAAACGTGATCTTGTTTTCGAGAATAAAAAAGAACACAGTAGTATTTTTGTTTGGAAGAAATGAGAAAAATGTTTGGGGAGGTTATATGAAAACGAGAATACTTAAGATCACGGCAGCAATCCTGACTGCCGTTTTGTTGTTCGCGATTTTCCCGATCTCAGCAGCTAATGTAAGTGCCGCTGACCAGGATCAGGATCTTCGCGATTTCGTTACCAGACTTTACAAAGTCTGCTTAAAAAGAGATCCTGATGACGGCGGCTTAAACTATTGGGTCAGCGAGCTCAAGGACAAGAAGGAGACCGGTGTGGCAGTCGCTTCAGGTTTCATCTTCAGCAAAGAGCTTCAGGATAAGAGTTATTCCAATGAAGATTACGTAAAGATCATGTACGATGCTTTCTTCGGAAGAGAAGCTGACACTGACGGTTTCAACTACTGGGTAAAGTGCATGAATGACGGAATGACACGTCAGGAGATCTTCACGGGATTCGCTAACTCAAACGAGTTCTTCGAGCTTTGCGGTTCGTTTGATGTCGTCGCAGGCACATACATGCCTAATTACGATTCAAACAAAGTCATCCGCACCAACTTCTTTGTCGAAAGACTTTATGAAGTCGTTCTCGGCCGTAAGTGCGACAGAGACGGAATGAATTACTGGACGGATGAACTTTTGAGCGGAAGGATCTCCGGTACTTCAGCTGCATACGGTTTCTTCTTCTCAGCAGAGTATGAGAACAGCAACAAGTATTATTCGGAATACATTGATGATCTTTATAACGCTCTCATGGGAAGACAGGCTGATGATGGAGGAAGAAACTTCTGGGTCAGCGGCATGAAGAACGGCAGCACCAAAGAGCAGGTCTTTAACGGATTTGCTATCTCACCTGAGTTCAAGTCCATCTGTGCCGAATACGGAATCGTTCAGGGCGACAAGATCTCAGAAACTAAGAACACAACAAATACTCTTCGTCCTGATCAAGACAAGAGCGGTTCAAACAGCTCATCAAATTCAGGCAGCAGCTCAAATTCCGGCAGCAGTTCCAATTCCGGAAATAATTCAGGTTCAAACTCAGGTTCATCTTCAAGTTCTTCAGGTTCTTCAAATTCCGGAAGCACAACACCATCAGGAAATAACGGGGTCACACCTGTCAACACTGAGCTTCAGATCAAGGATGCTAACTTGACCATCATGAGCGGATGCTCAGGAAGGATCGATATCACAGACAAGAACGGTACAGTTGTTAAGGTTGACGGAGCTACATTTAAGTCCGACAACGAAACTGTTGCTGTTGCATGTGAGGACGGAACCGTCATCGGTCTTTCCGAAGGAACGGCGATCGTTACCGTTAACTACGCAGGCAACACTTCATGTGTTTATGTAACCGTATCAAAATATGTAAGCAGCGTCACATCATTTGAGGGCGCACTGACACCTCAGCAGTTCGGTGCCGTCGGTGACGGAAAGGCTGATGATACACAGGCATTTAGGAAGATGTTCGCAGAGTCGGTAGGACAGAGCTATACGATCGGAAGTTCAGGTTGGCGTCATTGCCAGACCATATATATTCCGAGCGGTAACTATAAGATAACGGGTGCCGTTTTCGATAAGAATATCAAGCCGACAAACGGTAAGCCTCTTCAGTATTGTATGTTCGAGATCTATGGTGCCGGAAGAGAGAGCACGATCATCAATTTCTCGGGAAGCGTTTTGTTTGACTCAAAGACCGACGGGAATCAGACTCTTTTTGCCTTTACGACGATCAGGGATATCGATTTTCTCGGAAATAACAGCAATACTTTTATGACCATGACTACCGCAGGAAATGACGGTCAGCAGAGGATGCAGTTCTTCTCATGCGGATTTGGTTCTTTCCATACCATTCTTGACTGTGTAAGGGGTTCGCAACTTGTCATGAACTCCGAGATAACATTCGCGTACTGTAAGATCGCCAACTGCGGATCGAAAGACAACAGGTGTCAGCTCTTTATCCTGACTAATCCGCAGGCTGTAAACTGGAGATTTGACAACACTGATATCGAATCCTTCACAGGCGATGCGTTCTACTTCACGACAGGAACCGGAGTAACGATCAATAACGGTTCTATCATCCCGGGACCGGGCGGATGTGTCTTCAATTTTGATATCAAGGATCAGAATAATCTGGGTTCCGGAAACGCTCCTCAGGTATTGGTCATCGGAGCACGTTTTGAGATCCATCCGGGCAAGACACTTCTTAAGACAAACAGCAATTCCAAGAACTTCCCTAAGGTTGTTTTCCAGTACTGCAACGTAAATGCCGCAGCATATATAAAGAATGAGACAGAAAGATCTGTTTCAGAAGACTGGATGATCATTAATGGCGGCTGTGATGTTCTTTTCGATACATGTTATAAGTGTTCTTATTCAAGATTTAAAGTAGACTGTACAAGTTTCACGAATTATGTTCGCCCTAAGGTTACGTTCAAAAACTGTCCTGACATGACCGTTGACGGCATGGTAAGCGAATCTAAAGTAAACACAGACAGTCAGTCATTGGCATTAAAAAATACCCTTCATATCATTGTCGACGATAAATATGATTTCTTCTTTGCTAATAATGCAGACAAGTATTACCACACAACTTCGGATATTCAGCAGTGCAGACAGCCTGTTGATATAAACGCCGACAATAATGATGATTACAGTACAACAAAGATCACTAACGGCAAGACACTTAAGGCAAAACCATACGGTTATGTCGAGTATGTCGAGATCACTGTTCCAAGTAACGATACATGGAAGGGTTATCCTGTAAATGTAACTCTCTATGACGGTACAAAGAAGATCAGCGATACGGTAAAGATCGACTTCAGTAAGAGTCAGACTTACCAGATCCAGATCACGGGAAACAACAACTATGTGAATGAACTCAGTATAGAGTTCTCTCATTCATATAGCCAGAATCCTCAGGTAAACATGAACATCGTTATAGTTAAAAAATGATAACTCATAAACTTTAAGTGTTTTATTGTAATATCCCTCGCCGACCGGAAAGTTGACGAGGGATTTTTTCGGTATTATTTCCACTTTTTGTTTTGTGTCTGTGCTTTTACCGGATAACTTCCCGGGAAGAGTTTTTTGCGGAACCATACTTCTCCGCAGATCGTGCACTTGTAAGTGTTTTCGAGAAGACTCGATGTCCTTTCCAGGAAGGTGCAATTATTCAGCAAGCGTGTGGTCTCTTTGTATGCTTTTCGAGTAGCGGAATATGCATGCGACAAGATAAGTTTCTCGCACTCGCAGATGACGCGGGTTGATCTGATATAACCGTCTTCGATCTTTATTATCGGATCGCAGTTATCGTCAAAGACTATGCTGTCACCGTATTCTCCCGGCAGACCGTCCATGAAACCGACCGGATACTTGATCGTTCTCTGATCTTCAGGCTTTCTGACCTCGCGCGCGTAGAACTTCAGAAACGGAACTATCTCATCAACCGTAAGAGGAGTCACTCCATCCCACTTGATGTTCTCCTTATTGACCATGACCAGCTGGTCCGGATCACAGACCAACACAACTAACCTGCCGTTATAATCCACGGCCCTCTCATACAACTTCAGACTATATTCCATCTTATAGCTCCAATCCCCATCTGTTTACGAGACGTTCAAATTCCAACTTCAAGACCGGATTAACGGAATTGGCTTTCTCAA
>JAGCGK010000092.1 GCA_017649645.1 Clostridiales bacterium
CATAGGGATTACTTACTGGATTCCAGCCAAAAATCCAGTATTTGCTCCCTATCAGCAGGGAGTATCAACTGGTGTTTCAAGGAAGGGTCTAGCAAAACAAAAAAGCAGATCAACTTCAGTGTGAACCTGCCTTTTAAGATCCGAATTGTGTTTTGAGACATCATCTTTTGCATCAATGATTTCTAAATTATCATTGATTTTTCTCCCTCTACATATAATAATCAATACGACTCCGCTATCTGCGGAGCAGGGTTAAGCTAAGGAGAAGGGTATGAAACGCATAAGAACGCTTTCGATGATAATGGCAATAAGCATGATGGCAATGGTGGCATCCTGCAGTTCCAAGACGACGGTAGAATCGATCAAGGTCAGGTCGGGTAATGACGGCGTGACGGAAGCAACTCTCGAGATCACGACAGAGACGGTTGAGGAAACTACTGTTGAGACAACCACCGAGGCAACTACTGAGGAGACTACTGAAGAGACCACGACTGAGGAGACGACAGAGGCGACTACTGCTGCTCCGGAAGATAACAGTGCGGGATCCATACGCTATAGGGCATATATGGAATACTGCAGCCAGCTGGACAGCGAGGGCGACTATTACTTCGCTTTCAAAGAAGACTATGACTATAAGCCGCTTTCCTTTGATCTGGAAGTATATGATGAGACTAACAAAGTCTACACATGTTATTACTACACCGACGAAGGTGAGATGACCGAGAAGGAATCCTACGAGTACAAGAGTGAAGCCAGCAAATACGGCGTAAAATTTGATGCGTTTTCCAAGCTTCCGTGTATGACGAGGACGGGCGTTTTCAAGACGGACATCATGGTGGATGAGATCCCTGACGGCCGCTACTTCGGAAGCATCGCAGCCATATCCATGGACGGCACGAAGATGTATATCTGGGCAGGTGAACCGATAACACTTACCGAGGATGATTTCCTTAACCTCCAGGCAGGTGACGTGATCGATGGTTACGGCGGACTTACCGTAGCATCTGTCAACGAGTCCTATACGGACGGCAGAAGAGTATCGTTCGAAGATAACGACAGCGGCCTGTGGTTTACCAATGATGAATATCTTGGAAACGGCGGCGGTTATATCCTGGAGAATTCCAATGATAATCCGGCCACGACCAACACCAAGATAGTTGAGGTTCCGATCTCACCGAACTGTGAGTTCGATGACCATTTCACTTTGTTCGTTGATCAGGGCGATGTGGACACATATATCCTGGATAACAACCTGACCGTGCCTCTGACCAAGACGGCTTTCTGGTACTATACCGCCACATACGAGTATGCACAGGAGTCATCCAACGGCTGGATACCTGCATACGGTTGTCTTTATCCTATAATCATCGAAAACGGTGAGGTCGTCCAAGTGAGCCTCCAGTGGCGCTGACATATCCGCTTGTCAGAAAGACTACAGATGATACAATGAAATTCGTTGATTACTAAATCTTAAAAGGAAACTGGGAGAGGAAATATGAAGAAGATCAAAACAGCAGCTTTGTTTATGGCTTTGAGCCTGATGATCACATCGTTTGCGGCATGTAACAGCAAGTCGACAGATGAGACGATCAAGGTCAGAAACAATGATGTCGCGGAAACGACAGAAGACACCACCACAATCGAAACAACGGAAGCAACGACTGCTACGGAAGAGACGACGGCTGAAACTACCACAAAGATCACGGAAGAGACCGAGCCTGTTTCATCCGGTAATCCGGGTGCCGGAGATGCCAGATACGATACCTACATGGAGTTTTGCAGGGGCTATAACAATGTAGATCCGGATTACCTGTTCGGATTCTCGAGTAATTACTATGGCGCTCCGATGACTTTTAATGTTTTGATGTATGATCCGGACTTTAAGACGCTTACCACATATTTTTATGACGGTGAGAAAAGCTTCGATCTCATAGCTCAGGAAACGATCGATGAAAACAGTGAGTATAAGATCGAGAATCTTTTGTCTTATGATGATCTTTGTAAACTGCCTTGCATGCTAAGCGAGGACGAGTTCTGGGAACCTATTGTTTTTGAGGATGTGTTAGAGGACGGAAGGTATTTCGGAGATGCGATCGCTTTCTCGAATGACGGAACAAAGGCGTTCCTTATGCTGGGCAAGGGCATCATCTATACCGAGGAAGAATTCAATGCTCTTAAGGTCGGCGATAAGATCAAGATCGATTATTACGGAACCGAATATGCGACTGTAACAGAGGTCAAGGATTCCGAATATGCTTATGACAGAGTCATTCTTGACTGTGAACTGTGGTTCGAGCAGGGTTCTTATACCGAGAACGAGACAGACTATATCCTCATGAGCGACAGCTCGAATCCTGTCTATACGGACATAAAGTACGTGACGCTCGACATTGCTCCTGATGCTGAGGTAACCGATACGTACGGTTGGCTCATGGGAGACAACTTTGAGGATGCAAAGATCCAGTTCGTCGAGGACAACGGATATGAGAATGCGCTTCAGGTAACTGATTTCTGGTACTACAATGCAATCAACGAATACAGGAGAGAATCCTCTAATGGATGGACTCCGATGTTTGGTCTTGTCTATCCTGTAGTCATCGAAAACGGCGAGATCTCTTCCATCAATCTCGAGTGGAGATGATCTGGTCCAAATCAATGCATACAATAAGCAAAGCCGTTTGAAAAAACGGCTCAGCTTTTGGATGAAGATATAAACATGGAATGAAAGGGAAGAAAAAATGAAAAAAAGAACGATCATCTCGGTCGTCCTAATGGGAGCTCTGCTTATGGGATGCAACTCCAGGGACGGAACCGGGGAAACAAAAGGGACAGCTGAGGAATCTGAATCATCTGTTCAGCAGACAACAGAAACTGAAGCAACGACTGAGAATGAAACTGAGTCGACCGATAAGCCGACTGAAAAGCCAACCGATACTTCGGAGGAAACGGAACCTGATATCTCATCTGATGTGATCGGTGAAGGTTATGGTCCTGATCGTTATACTGCATACAGAGATTTCGCGACAGAACTTAAGGAAGAAGATGATGATCTTCTCTTTAACTATTTGGAGAATTACAGTTTTGACGATATTTTCCGATTCGATCTCACGACGTATTGTCCTGAGACAGGAGAAGTAAGTGTATACTTTTGTTCCGATGATGGCTTTATGCATCTGCAGATAACATACGCAATAGACGAGAGCTCAAGAGAGGACGCACTGATTGCTTTCAATTCATACGAAGATTTTATGAAGCTTCCGTTCATGACCGCGAGAGTTCCGGCAGATCTGATAACTGATTCCGTTCCTGACGGTTTCTATTTCGGTGATGTTCTTGCGGTAAACGAGGACCTTGATACATTCTTCATTAGTTTAAGCGAGCCGGTGATCCTTACCGAGGAGGAGTTTCTTAACCTTAAGGTCGGCGACAAGATCAGGGTCGATCTTGTCGGTCTCGAGTATGTAACAGTCGAGTCCGTTGATGAGAGTAAGACAGACTGGGGCAGAGTTAGATTTAACAGCACATCTGATTCCGGATACGACTATTGTATCAATATCAGCAAATGCAGTTATACACCTGATGAGACCGATTATTACCTTTACGGTGTTAATGATTATCCGGTAACGATCAACGAGAAATATATCGCCATGCCGATAGCTGACAATTGCATGATCGATGATACTAACTATCTTGCCGGCGCTTACATTGAAGATGCAAAGAAATATGCTGAGGAGAATAATCTCACGACTCCTTTCGGACAGTGTTCTCTCTGGTATTTCAATGTAACCGAGTCTTTATTTGATCTGGAGCCTTCCAATGGTTGGATCCAATTCTCAGGCCTCGGTTATCCTACGATCGTCAAGGACGGCAAGATCTCTGAGGTTCACTTCTACAGCTGGTCCTGATCAAAATATTTGAATAACCTAACAACCGTCTGTTTTCAGGCGGTTGTTTTTTCTTCTCGAAAAATCTTTCCTTCAGGTGAAACCTCCCCGCCATTAAATCCGATATATGTGGTGTAAGCGTTTTAAAGGGGAAAAACCATGAAGAAGAGTTCAGTTATCACATTAATACTTGCAGGCGTCCTTCTGACCAACTGCGTCTCGTGTTTGAGCGAGAAGAAAAACAAGAAAGACAGAGAAGTAAAAGAGACTCAGGAAACAACGGAAGAAACAAAAGTGACTGAGGAGACAACTCCTGCACCAACGGCTACTCCGACTCCGACACCTGAGCCGACCGCCACGCCGACTCCTACAGAGAAGCCGACGCCGACCCAAAACCCTGCCCAGACAATTCCGGTCGATGATATCTCGGAAGATGAACTTTATAAGACTTACAGATCTTATGTTGAAGAGAATCACACAGGCGATGAAAAGTACGGATATATCAGCATCTTCAGAAGCGGAGGAGACATCTGGCTCCTGGGCGTTTTAAACGGCAACGGCGAACACACCGAGTATGCTCTTATCAATGGTGAGATGACTGATGTAACCGATATGCTTAACCATGACAATATCGACAAGCAGGTAACTTCATACGATCAATTCATGAAGCTCCCGTGCTTTGTTGATCTCTACACATGCTTGGCCGATGAGATCACGGATTCAGCAGATGACGGAACCTTTTTCGGAGAGATCACAGCCGTATCCGAAGACGGCGGTTACATGCTGGTATCCGCAGGCGAAGCCGTTACTCTCACAAAGGAAGAGTACGACGCTCTCGAGGTCGGCGACGTGGTCTACTCCGGCATAAACGAAGATATCTACGTTCAGGAGATCGACGAAGACGGCTATAAGCACCTCTCGGATTTTTCCATGTGGTTTGCTCCGAACGATTTTACCGGTAACGAGGACGAATACATTCTTGTCACGTCCAGCTTTATTCCGATGACGGTCAATGACAAGCTTTTCGTTGTTCCGATCTCACCTGACTGCGAGATCGACGATCATACCGAGTATCTCTTCTCTGAGCCTACCTGGAATCAGATGGACGGCAGCTACGACGAGTACGTAAGTAACCTGGAAGATGCCACCTCTCTTCGTGAGACCCTCTACTGGTTCCACTTCATGGTCAATAACGAATCCGACTCCCTCGGCAACGGCTGGAGAGAGACCGGCGGCCTTATCTATCCGATAGTCATTGAGAACGGCGAAGTCACCATGATGAGCATCCAGTGGCGTTAACATAGTTTTTCATTTCAGCCCCCGATATAAGGCCCTTTCTTCTCGAAAACGTGAAGAGAGGGCTTTTATATAGAGATGAGTCTTAACATACACGATTGTGTTGTAAAAGTGTTGCAATATGCATTACAACTGCGTACAATTGAAATAGGGAGGTGATCTAAATGGCTACAAAAACATCAACTGTCAATCTTAGGATTGAGTACGAGGTAAAGAGACAAGCTGAAGATATATTAAATAGGCTCGGAATACCAAGAGCGGTTGCCATTGATATGTTTTATAGGCAGATTATAGCCCATAACGGAATTCCTTTCTCATTAACATTGCCAACCAATGTACCTTCTCGTGACACTCTTTCTAAACCGGAATTTGATTACATGATATCCAATGGTATAAAGCAAGCTCAGGAAGGCGATTCGTTTGATGTCGATGAAGTATTTGAAATGTTGGAGACTGATAAATGAGTTATTCGATCAGAATAACAAGGCAAGCACGTGATCATCTCAGAGATATAAAAAATTATATCTCTGAGGGGCTTGGTGCACCTAAAACAGCTCGAGACACAATTTTGCTTATCAAAAAAGCCATTGAGGGTTTGTATCAAATGCCTAGAAGATACAAATTAGTGGATGAAGCCCCTTGGCATGATCTGGGAGTCCATCAAATGAGAGTAAAGAACTATTATGTTTACTACTGGATTGATGAGGCAAACAAGATTGTTCAGATTATAGCTGTCATATACGTTTCGAGGGATCAGATGACTCAACTGGATTCATTGGATCTGAGCGATAATTGATTTTAAAATCTAAAAAGACGTTGCTTTTCCTTTTCCAAGGTGCCACAATCTCCTTGTGCAATCTGATTCGCCGTTTATCCGATAAGGTAAGGAGAAAACTATGAAAAGAATAAAGGTACAGGCTCTTGTTTTATGCCTTGCATTGGTAGCGACAGCCATATCAGCCTGCAGCAGCAAGAAGACAGAAGAGACCATCAAGGTTAGAAGTCACGAGACTGAGGAAGAGACAACTCCTGAGACCGAAGATACGACAGAAGCGACCACAACGACCGAAGAGATGACCATCGAGTGGCGCTGATCCTCATAAACACAAAAGTCCGCAGCCGTCTTTCGAGGCGGTTGCTTTTTTTCGAAAAAAAGCAATAATATCAAAGGCGCTTTTCGTTAACGGGAAGCCCAAATGGAGGAGTAACAGATGAAGAAGAAAACAATCATAGCAGCGATCTTTGCTGCCTCTATCCTCGCAGGATGTTCTTCCACGGCCAAGAAACCTGAGAAGACCGAAGCTGATGAGGAAGAGACGATCACCATCGAGACACCGGAAGACACCACCGAAGCTTCAGAAGAGACGACGGAGGCAACGACCGAAGAGACCACTGAAGCAAAACCAACCGAGTCTAAGCCGGCTCCTACACCTGGCGGCGGCTATACCGATACCACAGGCGACATCCTTGAGAATAGCGAATACTACGAGATCTACAGATCTTACGCTGAGCAGTTGAATTCCGAAGGCGACTACAAGTTCGGCTTTGAAGTCAGATATCTTAAGGACAAGGGCGCAGAGTGGATCCTTCAGACCTGCGACGCAGAAGGCAATCTCCTGAAGTACCATGTATCTAATGGCGAGGTAACATCCCTTTCCGAGCAGTGTTACTTCACGGAAGAAGAGCTTCTCTCATATGAAGATTTCCTTAATATCCCATTTATCACTGAGACCAATGACGTCGGCAGCATCACATCCGAGGTCGTGGACGGCTGGTACTATGGTTCAAGCCTTGCTATCAGTACTGACGGAACCAAGATCTTCTTTACTTACGGTGAACCGGTCATCTTAACGGCAGAAGAATATAACAGCCTCGAAGTCGGCGATTACATAACAACCATGTACGGCAGCGACGTTGAAGTGTCAAAGATCGAAGAAAAAGACGGTAAAAAGGTCGTTGACCTGAATACGGACGCTTTCTTTGTTCAGGGCGAATACGTACAGAACACTGATGATTACGTTCTTTTCCAGGACTCCTGCCCTGTATCCGTCAGGATCGGCACCGCTGTCCTCGACATCGCTCCTGACTGCGAGGTCAACGATTCATATGACATCCTTTATGACGACCAGGAAGGTTACGCCGCTTACCTTGAGGAGATTTCCGACGATAACCCGATTCACAACAGTTACTTCTGGTACTACATGAAGATCTGCGATCTTTATGACATTTCCGGCGAATGGCTCGTTGACGGCTCACTTCTTTACCCTGTCGAAGTCAAGGACAACAAGGTAGTTTCCCTGAACCTCGAGTGGCGTTAAACATAGTCCATTCACAACCAAGAATCTCATCAAGCCTTTGTTTCTCGAAAAAGCGGGAGCAAAGGCTTTTTACTTCTACATTAAAAATACTTTACAAAACATAAAATTTCTCTTTCGCCATAAAATAGTTATGTTATAGTTAAAATTGTTCAATTATGAAGTAATCGGAGAAGAGGCTATATGGCATCATCTGCAAAATTCAATAACATGGAGGAGATCGATCTTTTCAAGCTCCTCAAGGCTTTATGGCGTAAGGCCTGGCTCATCGTCCTTTGCGCGATCCTGTGCGGCGGACTGGCATTCGGCTTTGCATATAAGACCTTGAAGACAGACTACGTTTCCTCCGCTCTCTTGTACGTTAACAGCAATTCGCTCTCCCTCGGAAGCGCCAAGCTTTCTATAAGCAGCGGTGATATCCGTACCACCAACAGCTTGATGGAGACCTATTCCATAATCCTTACGAGCCGCAATACTCTCGAGGACATCATTGCAGAGACAGGCCTTCCTTACTCCTATGAACAGCTTTCCAAGATGATATCATCCGAGCCTGTCGGCGAGACGGCTATCTTTAAGATAACGGTTACAGCAGACGATCCTGCACTTTCCGCACATATCGCGAACTCCATCCTCGAAGTCCTTCCTGAGAAGATCAGCACGGTCGTTGAGGGAAGTTCCGTTCAGATCGTTGAATACGCAGTTCCGGGAACACCTAAGGTCAACAGGAGCATCATGAAGACATCAGTCATGGGCGCGTTGATCGGTGCCGTTTTAAGCGGTTCCATCGTTGTCCTTATGTTCCTTCTCGATACAAAGATTAGAGGAGAAGACTTCCTCCTCGAGACATACAAAGACATCCCTATCCTTGCGACCGTTCCTGACCTTTCACAGAATAACAAGGGCGGCTACTACGGATACAAGAAGGCCTACGCCAAGAGCAAGCGAAGCTACAGCAAGTCCTATGCTTCAGCTGCTTCGAAGGCCAGAGCAGAGCAGGTTCAGGCAGACAGGAACAAAGCGTCTAAGGTTAAGGAGAATGTCTCCGTGGACGAGATATTGGAGAGTGACTATTTCCTGAACAACAGCGACACGCCTAAAAGGCCCGGAAGTAAGGAGGGACAGTCATGAGTACTAAGAATCTTAACCAGATCGAGAAAGACGGAATGAGCTTCGTCGGTGACAAGCTCGGATTCGAAGGAAAAGAAGCCTACAACCTTCTTCGTACCAATATCCTCTATTCCGTAAGACGTAAAGAGAGAACAGCCCGAGTCATCGGCGTAACCAGTTCCCTTCACGGCGAAGGCAAGAGCCTTACAGCCGTTAACCTTGCATATTCCCTTGCCGAGAGCGGACGTAAAGTCCTCCTGATCGAGTGCGACATGCGTCTTCCTACCTTGAGACGTAAGCTCAACCAGCCGAAGACCGCAGGTCTTTCGAATCTCCTGGCAGGCATGAACGAGAACGGAACGGTCCTTCACCAGAACGTTATAATCAACGGCCTTAACATCGTATTTGCAGGCGATGTCCCGCCGAATCCTTCCGAGCTCCTTGCTTCCAAGAATTTCGGCAAGCTTATTGAAAGTATCGAAAACTACTACAACTTCATCATCCTCGACCTTCCGCCGGTAGGCGAGGTATCCGATGCCCTCATAGCGTCAAAGCTTACCGACGGCATGATCGTAGTAGTACGTCAGGACTACACCAAGAGTTCAGACTTGAGCTACACCATGAGACAGCTCGAGTATGTGGAAGCCAAGATAATCGGATTCGTTTATAACGATGCATCCAGCAAGACGCACCGCTATAAGTACAACAAGTACGGAAAGGGTTACGGCAGCAGATGATAGATATCCATTCGCACATCCTTCCGGGTATAGATGACGGCAGCAGGGATACCGAGATGTCGCTTCAGATGCTCGAGAGAATAAGCGGCCAGGATATAGACACAGTGTTCTTGACTCCGCACTTCTACGCGGACATGAACGATCCCGAGACTTTTATTCGGGACAGAAGGTCAGCCTTCATGAACCTCGTGGAGGCGCTTAAAGAAAGACAGACACCTTGTCCGAGACTTCTAGCGGGAGCGGAAGTCCACTACTACAGAGGTATCGGACGAAGCGAACACATAAGTAAGCTTTGCATGGGCATAAGCAGGTTCATCCTTATTGAACCTATGTTCCGTCCTTGGACACCTGCTTTTGTCGATGAGATAAGAGAACTTGGATATAGCGAAGATCTGAAGGTCATCATCGCCCACATCGAGCGATACTTCGACCAGGACAAAGACCTGGTAAATGCCCTTATATCAGATCCTAACATCTATATTCAGGCTAACGCCGAATTCTTCGTTGATAAAAAGACGAGGAGAAGGGCACTTAAGATGTTTGGCGAAGGATCCATTGATTTTCTGGGTTCTGACTGCCATAACACCACATCCAGGATACCGAACCTGGGTGAAGCAATGGAGATAATAACCGACAAGTTCGGAAGTTCTGCTCTAAGCAGGATAGAAGATAATAATGACATGCTTCTTCATGAAGCAATGGAAGGATAGTAGAAGGGAGGTCATGGGACGCCATGCGTAAGAGAATTGTCTGGATCGCACTTGCATGTGTGCTTTTCCTGGGCAGTGGCGCTCTGGTCTTCTATTATCTGTGGGGAAACGGCTACCTTAAGCCTACTAAGACCGCAGCTCCGACCCCTACGTACTCGGAGTTTACGTACCCTTCCATCGATGAATCCATCATGCAGTCTATCGTGGTTACAGACCCGTCAGCTGATCCTTCAGTTGTTGAGACTAATGAGGACCTTTATGTCTGTCCGGTAAACTTTGATGAACTTCAGGCAGTTAACCCTGACATCATAGGGTGGATCTATATGAGTAAACCGGAGATCAGCCTGCCTATCCTACGTAGCCCGGATGATGACACGCAATACCTGTATCATGATGCAGTCGGTGAATATAAAAAGGAAGGTTCGCTTTTTGTTGAACATACCTACAACAGCGATGATTTCTCGGATCTTTGCACAGTAATCTACGGTCACAGGATGAGTGACGGAACCATGTTCGGAACTATGCAGGCAACCGTGTCAGAAGACGGGTATTTTGACGAAGACAGGTTTATCGTGATTTTTACGCCAAAAGAAACGAAGATTTATCAAATTTTCGCAACAATTCCTAGTGACAACAAGCACATCCTGTATTATAATGACTTCAATAATGCGGACGTGTACGCAGATTTTGTTGACGCCGTTTTTTCTAAGACGGGCCTGGATGTCAGGTTAGTTGAGAAAGCAAAGCCATCGTATGGCGATCGCATATTAGTTTTATCCTCATGTTTGTGGGGAGACCGATCAAGTCGTTTTTTGGTCTTGGCCAAAGAAATATAAAGTGTTAGAAAACCAGATATTATGAGGGGGTAACACAAAATGAAGTTATTGAAGACAGTATTGGCTGCAGCATTGACAGTTGCACTTCTCGGTGCAGCAGTATTTGCAGCTGAAGGTGATGACGGCAAGAGCAGTCCGACACAGGGCGACGGACCTAAGGTAGTTTCTGCTACAGATGCTTCCGGTAAGGACATCACAGGACAGATCATTACAACCCGTATGGGAACTAAGTCTGACATTGCCAAGATCAATGAATATCTTGATGCTGCTAAGAAGGATCTTGATGCAGTAGGCAACAAGCCTACAGCTCTTAAGAATGATCAGGGTGCTACACTCGAGGCTGATCTCCAGAAGGCACTCGATGCACAGAATGCTAATGCAAAGGCGGCAGACCTTACGATCATGGAAGTATTTGATGCTTCTTATGTCGATGGAAAAACAGTTAAGCCTCTTGAAGGGCCTATTACTATCACATTCGAGCAGACAGTTCCTTCCAATAGTGCTGTAGTTGTTATCCACAACGAGGCAACCGGAGTTTGGGAAGTTGTTGATTCTTCTAAGGTTAAGATCGAGAACGGTAAGATTACAGTTACTCTTGACAGCCTTTCTCCTATCGCGTTCCTTACAACACCTATCAATCCTACAGCTACTCCTACAGCTAAAGCAGACGATACAGTTAAGTCAGCTCAGACAGGCGAGCACGTAGCTATCTACGTTCTTATCATTGCAGCAGCACTTGCAGTTGCAGG
>JAGCGK010000093.1 GCA_017649645.1 Clostridiales bacterium
GGAAGCATTTAAGGTTGCCGAGAAGCTTGCTTCCGAGCATCCTGATACTACGAGTTTCGGAAGGTTTGCGGATTTCATAAATTATTATCCTGCTCGAAAAAGAGCAGACGGATTTGTCCGTGATGCTTTCATAAAGCTTGGAGGCAAACCCAAACTCCTTCATCCGTATTCCTTTGTTCTTATGGAATGTGAGTATCTTCGAAAATGGTTTGACACGAGCGACAAGATAGTATTTGATCTTGATGATATCCCTGACGATCAGATAAGTTTCACTCTCGGCGACAGCTGTGCTCTTTTGATACACGGACAGACACCGACAGTCCTTACCAAGACCATGCTCGTGGATGGTATCAAAGCATGCGGCGGTTCGACCGAGGAATACTTCAAAAAGTCGCTCGGGGAATATGCATATGTAGAAGTGCAGCTGTGGGATAAAGTAGAGATTTGAGCTTTTTCGAGACAACAGAATACTTGCTGTATAAAATATAGAAAAGATCAGGAGGGAATAAGAGAATGGATCACGAAGAAATGTTTAAAGAATTCGAATTTAATGAGAAGCCGGAGACAATCTTAGAGAGTGTAAACGGTCTGGAACTGCCGGATGATTATCTCGATTTTATGAAGGAACATAACGGCGGCGAAGGTCCGCTGGGCGAGAATAATTACGGATGTTTCTACAGGTTCGAAGAGCTCGAAGAAGTTAACGGCGATTATGAGTTGCAGGATAACTGGCCGGGTTATGTCGTTATCGGTTCTGACATGAGCGGACAGCTCTGGGCCTATAATCCCGAGAAGAAGATCTATTGTCAGATCGACAGCATGAATACTGATGAAGAAACATATTATACGCAGGCCGGATCCTTTGAAGAGTTCCTGACGAAGATAGATGAGGAATTGGCTGAATAAGACAACATGAATGAGCAGATTATAGAAGCAGCAAAACAATATATTCATGATCTTTTTAAGGACAATTCTGACGGGCACGATTCGGACCACTCGCTAAGAGTTTATCGTAATGCTCTTAAGATCGCCGAATGCTATCCGGAATGCGACAAGATGATAGTTTCTCTGGCATCTTTGCTTCATGATGTCGATGATCACAAACTGTTTGATACGACCGGTAACGCGAATGCGAGGTCTTTTCTCGAGAAGAACGGTGTTGAGAAAACTGACATAGAGAAGATATGTGAGATCATCAATGGAGTATCGTTCAGCAAGAACAAAGGTGTCCGTCCTGAGACGATCGAAGGGCAGATCGTTCAGGATGCTGACAGGCTGGATGCCATGGGCGCTATAGGTATCGCGAGGACATTCGCGTATGGAGGCAGAAACGGCAGATCACTTGATTCGTCGATCGAACATTTTCGAGAAAAACTATTGCTATTAAAAGATCTGATGAATACGGATGAAGCGAAAAAGATGGCTAAGGAACGCCACGGGTACATGGAAGGATTTTTGACCGAATATCACAAGGAAGAGGGATAGTACGCGGCAATGTTGTCTGTTTAAAGCCTTGGGACATGAGTCCTGAGGCTTTTTGTTTCATGTTTACATATGCTCATGGTCCCTCTTTCCGCACGCGTCATGGCAGTCGCAGATGTGTTTGATGCACTGACATCACCGCGTGTATATAAGCCTGCATTTCCTCTGTCAAAATCCATCGGCATAATCGAAGAAGGCAAGGGTATTCAATTCGATCCGAAGTGCGTCGAAGTCTTTGTCGAGGCGCTTCCTGAGATCAGGGAAGTTCTGAAAGACCTTAATCCCGGCTTTACGGATGATAATGCTTAATTAATCAGCGCAGTAAGCGCGAGGCATATAGCCTCGATCGCTGCGAGCGGAGTCATCACATACTTCTCTTTTTTGCTCTGCGAGATAAGATTCATAAACGTGTTTATAGCAAAGAAACCTGCAAAGACCAGGCATATTATCATAGTTGTCTTTTCCGAAAACCAGCACTTCAAGATCCCTCCGCACTGAAGTATCATTGCTGCTCCGAACAACTGCAAGGCGACTGATGATGCGGCGAAAACTCTGAAAAGAGGAGGGAGGACTTTATATCTTCCGCCCATGGTAAATTCACCCAAAGGAAGACCGAATATTAGTAGTACTTCAAATACTGCAACTATGAGGAACAATGCGGCTCCTATTATTGAACTAATTGTTGATATCATTTCTTCTTTCCTTTCTTAGCAGTTTTTTCAGGAACAAAGCCTTCCTGAAGAATGAAGGCGTCAGCTGCACCGTTGATGAGTTCCATCATCTCTTTTTCTGTTCCTTTGAGCACTCCGGTCGCGAGCAAAGTCGCGATTCCGTGTGAGTATATGATCGTGTTTCTCACGAAGCGTATTACCTGATCATTGTTTAATCCTGTCTGCTCGGAGATCATCCTGATCATTTCTTTATGCTTGGATTTGCCGACATCTTTGAGGTTATATTGCTTGCCCATCGGGTTCTCGCCCAAATACAAATACTTAAAAAGATTCGGTTCTTTTAGTGCCATCTTTACGTAAGCTTTTCCCAAGAATTCGAAACTCTCCAGTTTATCTTCTGAAGATAAAGCAGCCTTCTTATCGGCATACATCATCGCGTATTCCGACAGTGCCATCCTGAGATCTTCCATGTTCTCAAAGTGCCAGACAATAGGCTGTGTCGAGCAGTTGAGCTCCTTTGCCAAAGTCTTGATATTAACGGAAGAGTAGCCGTCTCTTATAAGCATCTTAAGTGCTTCTTCGAGTATTGCTTCTCTGGTTATTCTAGCTGTACGTGCCATAAGATCACCTCATAACATAAACGAGTTTATATAAACACGTTTATATTATAACCTGAGAAGCAACTTGTCAACTGTCCAATTTATGACAACTGTCAGGTGATATAATCAACATGTCGTTATAAAGAAACATAGAAGGCGGAGATGGAAATGAGTAAGGTCTTGTTTGTCGGGTTTAAGGGAAAGAATAATTCCTCGAGCATATTAGTCAAACAATTATCTGATGAGATCTTTCTTCTGACTAATTCTTTTGAAGGCGTCAGAAGGGATATCGGATCCTTAGTCGAAAAATACGATCTGCTCATAATGTTCGGCGTTGATAAAACTCTGACTTCTGAGATAAGGATCGAGAAGAAGGCTTCTAAGAATGGTGAGACTTTAGTCTCAGATGCGGATCTGAAAAGACTTGTAAAGAAGTTTGAGTCAGCAGGTTTTTCCGCATTTATATCAGACGAACCAACAGCTTATCTGTGTAACGAAGCATATTGGTATGCGCTTAAGAAGTTTTCCGGAAGAGCTGTATTCATTCACATACCGACAATAAAGAATATAGATGAGAGTTTTATAAAGAAAATGAAAGCAGTTTTCGAGAGGTGAGAGAATGGAAAAAGATAAGATTAGTAGTTTTATAAGAAAGCAGAAAGTCGGATTTGTATGTTCGATCGACGATGAAGGATTTCCTAATGTTAAAGCGATGCTGAAGCCGAGAAAACAGGTCGGCCTTAAGGAGTTTTATTTCTCTACAAACACCTCGTCGATGCGCGTAAAGCAGTACCTCAAAAATCCTAAAGCGAGTATCTACTTTTATCATAAGGGACTTATCAAGTACGCTGGCGTAATGCTTAAAGGAAAGATGGAAGTCCTTACTGATCAGCCAACCAAGGACATGATCTGGAGAAAAGGTGATACCATGTTCTATAAGCAGGGCGTAACTGATCCGGACTATTGCGTACTGAAGTTTACGGCAACGAGCGGAAGATATTATTGCGATCTTAAGACAGAGAGCTTTGACGTAGAGTAAAGTTCTTAGAAATTAACTTTCTTACCGCCATAGGCCTCATAAGCTTGTGAATAATAGTTGCGAAGCCTCGATCTGAGAGATCTCGGATTTATTACGACTGCATCCTTACCGAATCTTCTGAAATATTCTTCGAGCTGCATTTCAGGCCAATCAAAGTGATAAAGATCTCCGTCGATCTTTGTGATGTTTGGTCTGTTTTTGATGACAAGTCTGAACTTTCTTTTGCCCTTCTCCGTCATCTTGATCACGGCATGAACATCAGGTGTAACAGACTGCGGACTTCTTATGGCTTTCTCGCATAATTCTTTTTCTATATCTTTATCTATCGTAAATGATTCGGAAGTAATAAACAGATCTTTGAGTCTGGAGATCCTGAATGAACGTGTATTTCTTTTCTTCGGATCGCAGCACAAAAGATAATTAAACTGTTCTTCTTTGGAAGTCGCGATGAGGTACGGTTCGACAGTTTCCTTGTAGCGGGAGCTGGTCGATATAAATGACAGAAGCCTTCCTCTCTCGATCGCTTCGTTTATAGTGTCGTATGTTTCCTTAAAGATGATCTCTTCTCTCTTGTTACGCGGTATCGACAGATAGGAAATGAACATATCCTTGATGTAACCGGAGAGGGAATTATCCTTCAAAAGATTATTCTCGATGATCCTGATCGTATTATATGAAGCACCGCTGACGGTAAGTGTAATAACGGAACTCTTGCCGCCCGTTACATCTTTGTTTCTTATATAATTTTTGATTATCCTCTCGGCGAGAACGGATGCGTCTTTTGGCTTAAGAGATTTAACTGAAGACAGATCGTTGGTGATCTCGTTTAAGAGATCCTCACTCTCTTTAACATACTGATCGAAGTAGTTGACGATCAGTTCTTTCAGAAAACCATTGAGGTTTACGGATTCATCGCTTCTTGTAAATTCGAAGAGCTCGGCATCGTTTATGAGCCTGGATCTTATTTCTTCCGGAAGGTATATTTTGTATTTCTCTGTCATTGTGTATCTCCTAAAAGGGGTTGTGATCTGTAAAAGAATATTCGATAAATACGCGGTTGATCACATTATATTGGGGTTGTGAACTTGTGTCAAACTGCATCTTTAAGAACCCGTTTTCGCGAGGTACCATAGAACCATGAACGAAGACACTGACAGCAGATAGAGCGTTTGTGGTTCCAGGCGGGTTCGACTCCCGCAACATAAAAAAGTGTCTTGACTAATAAAGGTGCATACAGCAACTAAACAATTCTTTTAGGTAGAATCCCGGGTTTGCCCGGGGGCACCTTGCTGAAGGAGAAATGAAAATGTTTTTGGATTTATTGAAGAAAGAAGCTAACAAAACTTATACATTAAACGGTGCGGTAACACATAGAAGCACATTGTCGCATTGTCTGGATCTTTTCGCGACAGCAGGCGCTCTCAGAAACGCTTCAGACGATGAGATAATCAAAAGGTTCATGAGAGCTTATGCCGAGGACAAGGATATCGCTATGAAGACATTGTTCTTCACCAGAGATATTAGAGGCGGCTTAGGTGAGAGAAGAGTCTTCAAGGTTATCTTGAAGTACTTGGCCTGTGATCATCCGGACACTGTGAAAAAGAATATCGCCAATATCGCTGAGTACGGCAGATACGATGACCTTTTGGTACTGATCGGTACGATATGCGAGAAGGATGTTTTCGAGTATATAGAGAAGACATTGAAGGACGACATGAAGGCCATGGAAAATGGTGAGCAGGTGTCCTTGATGGCGAAGTGGTTGCCATCCGTAAATGCGAGCAACAGGGATACTGTCATGTTGGCTAAAAGGATCGCTCACGCTATGTGTATGAGTGAGTGCGACTATAGAAGGATGTTGTCCGCTTTGAGAGCATATATCAGGATCATCGAGAATAACTTAAGAGAGATGGATTATTCTTTTGATTATGAAAAGCAGCCTTCCAAGGCACTTTATAAATACAGGAAGGCGTTTATCAGAAACGATGAAGAAAGATATAAGGATTTCATCACGGCTGCATCTTCCGATCCTTCGATCATGCATACGGGCACATTGGCTCCTTATGAGATCATCTCACCGATCTTGAAAGGTAAAGCGATCTCGAGCGTGGAGAGGAAGGTGTTGGACACTACATGGAATTCGTTGGAGAACTATGTTGATTCCGATAATTCGCTTGTAGTTGTCGACGGCTCAGGCTCAATGTACTGGGGCAAAAATCCAAGTCCTGCGGAAGTAGCTCAGTCTTTGGGTATCTACTTTGCAGAGCATAATAAGGGTATGTTCCATAACCACTTCATTACGTTCTCGGCTAACCCTAAGTTGGTTGAGATCAAGGGTAATGACATCTATGATAAAGTTAAGTACTGCATGAGTTTTAACGATTGCAGCAACACGGATATCAAGAAGACTTTTGATCTTATCTTGAGAACTGCAGTGATGAACAGGATGAAGCAATCTGATATGCCTGATAGATTGATCATCATCTCGGATATGGAGTTCGACAGTTGTGCAAATAATTCGAGCATGACAAACTTTGAGTACGCTAAGGAGAAATTTGAGGCTAATGGCTACAAGCTTCCGCAGTTGGTATTCTGGAACGTCAACAGCATGAATGCACAGATGCCTGTGACTAAGAACGAGCAGGGTGTGGTATTGGTATCCGGTGCGTCGGCGAGTGTTTTCGAGATGATGAAGGATGGCAATATCGATCCTTATAAATTTATGATGAGCGTGATCTCTGCCGAGAGGTATGAGAGGATCGCAGCTTAAAAGAGGTAAATAAAATGAATGAAATAGAAATAATCGGAAAGGTAAACACAGCGATCTGCTACGCCAAAGTCGTGGAAGAAGAAGCCATCGAACAGATAAGACGAATGTGCGACTATCCCATGACTGAGGGCAGCAAGATCAGGATCATGCCGGACGTGCACTCCGGTAAGGGCTGCACGATCGGTACTACAATGACGATCAAGGATAAGGTCGTTCCAAACGTCGTAGGCGTTGATATCGGCTGCGGAATGTACACGGTAAATATAGGCAAGGAAGCGATAGATCTCGGGAAGCTTGATGAGGCGGCTCACTTTATTCCGTCCGGCACACATGTGTGGGAGGGCAGAGTCGAGAGATTCGATCTTACAGATCTTAAGTGTCATAGAAATCTCAAGGACACAAAAAGACTCGGAAGATCTCTCGGTACTCTCGGCGGCGGCAATCACTTCATCGAAGTGGATGAATCTTCCGACGGTACAAAATATCTCGTTATCCACTCCGGCTCCAGAAATCTCGGCAAGCAGGTAGCGGAGTACTACCAAAAACTCGCTATCGACATTAACAGAGGTCTCGATAAGTTCTTTGATGAGAAGGAGGAACTCATCAAGACTTACAAGGAGCAAGGCAGAAAATCTGAGATCGAGAAAGCTATTAAGGAGCTTCATAAGAAGTATAGGAACATGGGCGGCACATCCATGCCTGAAGATCTCTGCTACCTCACAGGTAAATATCTCGAGGATTATCTCCACGACGTAAAGATCTGTCAGGCTTTCGCGAGAAGGAGCAGAGAGAAGATGGCTGAGATCATCATCGAGAGAGTCGGCCTTACTGAAGGCGAGTCTTTCCATACGGTCCATAACTACATCGATACGGATGAGATGATCTTACGTAAGGGTTCCATCGCTGCGCATGAAGGTGAGAAAGTGCTCATTCCTATCAACATGAGAGACGGTTCCGTTATTGCGATAGGCAAAGGCAATCCTGAGTGGAACTACTCCGCACCTCACGGCGCGGGCAGGGTAATGTCCAGATCCAAAGCAAAGGACACACTCACAATGGATGAATACAGAGAAGCGATGAAGGGTATCTACACGACATCCGTCAACGAATATACTCTCGATGAAGCGCCTATGGCATACAAATCTTTGGGAGACATCATCGATGTCATTTCCGAATCTGTTGATGTAATCGAAGTGATCAAACCGATATATAACTTCAAAGCATGAAAGGTCCGCGAGGGCCTTTTATGTTGCTCTTAAATGAGAACTGTTTTCTTACCGATCCTTTTAAGATATATGGCAATGGTCTTCTTGACTTCCTCCGGATCATCTCTCATCTTGCGGTGGACCCAAAGTGATATCACGTTCCAGATGCCGCCTGTATTAAGCGTTATAAGGTAGTCGGAATCAAGTCCCGCGAATAGGTTATAGAAAGGATTAAGATCAGGATCCTGCTTATCCTTAACCGGTAAGATGAACTCATTCATGCACTGCAGAACAACGTAGAGCATGTTGTTCTTATCAAGGAGCAAAAGAAGTTTTTTATTCTTGACCGCGAACTCGAATATCGTAGTGAGAACATCGCCTTTTGCGTTGTTGACGATGTCGAAGTAGTCGAGAAGGATCCTTTTTATATGTGAGATCAGAACGTCGTTCTTTGACTCGAAGTTACGGTAGAAAGTCTTTCTCGCGAGCTTTGATTCGAGGATGATCTGTTTGACCGTTATCTCTTCATACGGGTTCTTTTGCATCAGTTTCAAAAGCGCATCCGTGATCTCTTTTTGTGATCTTACGGCAGACGGATTATTTGAATCATACATGGTAATCACCTCAAAGTGACACACTTTATATAAGTTAGTGTATCTTTTCCGATTTTACTTCTCTTAGCTACTTTCACATTATATGATGTGAGCAAAAGTGATACAAGTGTATCACTTATCGGAGGTAATTAAAATGCGTGAATATCTTATGTTTCTGCCGTTCATCTTCATATTCCATGACATGGAGGAGATCGTAGGTTTCGGGTGGTTTTTCAGGCGTAATCCGTGGCTTTACAAACGTTTTCCGAAGGTCATGAAAAACTACATCGGTTTTACGGAAACAGGTATGGCGATCGGAGTATATGAGGAGCTGCTGGTCTTCGGCGGCGTGGCCCTTCTGGCGTTTTTCCTGCCGAATAATATCACGTATGCTCTATGGTTTGGTTTATTATTGGCGCTAACCGGTCACTTCGTCGTTCATATCGGACATACTCTTTATATTCGAAAATACATTCCAAGTTTTATAACGAGCGCGATCAGTCTTCCTTTAAGCGTGATCCTTCTTTACAAAGCTTCCCAAGTGATGACTTGGAATGTGTGGACGATCGTAGTGATAGCTGCTTCAATTTTTCTGATGATCGGCAATTTCTTCATATTGCACGCTCTCATGCACAGAGTAAACGCCAGGATCAACAGTCCTGACAAGAATTACAACATTGTCCCTATCCCGGGAAAGAATTGATACAGAATACAGTTAGATGTCCCTATTCACAGGGAGCAAAGACTGTATTATCGTCAAGAATCCAGTTGTTTGTCCCTGGTCATAGGGACTAGATAACTGTATTTTGCTCGAAAATCCAGTGTTTAATCTCTCTCCACAGGGACTATGAACTGGATTTTCTTTATAAATCCAGTATTCAATCCCTGCTTACAGGGATTACCAACTGTATTTCAGGAGAGGGAGTATAATTATTGTCTCTTGACACTACTACGTATACGAAGTATATTGGTGCTACGTATACGTAGTAAATCAGGAGAACAAAGATGAATAAACTATTTAGATTTAAAGTTAATAAAGATACCATTATGTCCATATCCATGGGCCTTTTGATGATCGCATTAAGTTTCTTGATGATCCCGTTCGGAGGCGATTCAATAAAAGATACGATCATCGCATTCGTGTTAAGAGACCTTCTCATGATCTTCGGTCTTGGCGTCGTGTTTGTGTCGCTGTACGTTGAGAAGAACGGATCAAAAGTCATGGAGGAACTGGGATTGACCAAACGTAAGATCATCCCGAGCATAATGATCGACATCGTTTTAGCTGCGGGGCTTCTCGCGATCTTTCTTAAGGATCAGGTGCCGGAGAACGTGCTGTCGCTCAAAAACCTTTTCGGAGCCTCGTACATCATCGCAGCAGGTATCTTCGAGATGACATTCATATACGGTTTTCTCAGGATGTCTTTCGAGAAAGCGTTCGGTATCATCCCTGCGATAATCTTAACTTCAGTTTTCTACTCTCTGCATCATGCGGGATTTCAGCCGGAATTTCTGCACCTGTTTCTCGTGGGACTTATGTATAGTTCGGTTTTCTATATCACAAAGAATATGCTTATAATCTTTCCATTCTTTTGGGGGGTAGGCGCATTGTGGGATGTTTTGGTATCATCAGAAGCAGGTGATGAGATCAAGAACCCGGTATCGTTTTCGATAGCGATCGTGATACTTGTTCTGTCAGCTGCTTGGTTCTTATTTAGGAAGTGGAGGAATAAGAAGAATGCTTTCGAAAACATCAATAGTGATCATGGGAATGCTCAGCAAAGGTGAGATGAATGCCTATGACATGCTTAAGATGATAGAGAAGATGAATATGAAATACTGGTTCCCGATAGGAGCCACGACTTTATATGAAACATGCATAAGATTAGAGAAGAAGAATTACATAGAGAACACGGGAGAGTCTGATAAGAAGGCGATCTACCACATAACTGAAGAAGGACTTCAGGAATTGAAGAGTACTATTTGTGCACTTTTTGAGAGAGTAGATTTTGATTCGGTATGGTTCTGCCTGGCTGTTATGTACTCGGGTGTTTTAGATAAGAAAGAACTGAAGCGAGAGATCATGATAAGGACCAAGATCCTTGATGAGTATGAGAAGGGAACGATCGCGAATAAGGAACTGATGCTCAAGGAAGATGTCTCGTATATCGAGGTCTGCGCGATCGACAGGATGATACAGATAATCCGCATGGAGAAGGAGACACTGGAGAGATTTGCGAAGAATAATTGAACATATATAATATGATTATTCGTTAAGTTGGATGAGGGAATAGGGAAGATATGAAAAATGTATTTTTGTATACGTGCGGATTATTGTATTTGATCGTAGCTGTTTTCGCGGTCATGCTCGCGATATTGATATATCAGATCACAGGTATCTCACTCTTCATATTGATACCGGTTGCATTAGTGATTTCAGCTCCTATAGCATTTATTATCTTTAAGATCCTGATGCTAAGAGAGAAGAATGATCCGATGGCGAAGCTTCACTTGGAATTTATGAAGGAATTAACGACAAACGGTGTTACTGAGAAGATGCTTTCGATGGCTGATCAGGCTATCAATGAGCATATCAACGTAAAACCAATTGATATTGTATATTTCAAAGACTTTGTTGTGCTTCCTGCAGATCACTTCAATATGATCGGTGACTTTGAAAGAGCAAAGCAGTATCTTCAGTTGATCGATGAAGACGAGATAAGGAGCAAGAGCATTAAATTCATAGATAACGGTTTCTCTTTGCTCACATATTTCATCGTTAAGATCTATACGCTTTATAACCTGAAGGATCAGGCGGGTGTAAAGAGGATATATGATGAGGCGAAGGGACTTTTCGAGAAGCCCGATAAGAATGAGTTTCAGACCATGGTCCTTGATTGTTTGGAGTTCTATTATCTGCTATCGGTTTACGAATATGATAAGGCGAAGGTGGTCTCTGACAGATTGATGAGCTATAGAGGCTCCTTTGCTGATAGTCTTATGACCAAATACGCTGTCAGTGCTGAACTTTACCTTCTTCTCGGGGATCGTGAGAAGGCTACGGAAATAATGAGAGAATGTATTGAGAAAGCCAATTCCGTTAATCCGGTCTTGAAGTTGGAATTTGAACGTCTCGTAAACAGATGGGGATTGGAGCTATAAGATGGAATATAGTCTGAAGTTGTATGAGAGAGCCGTGGATTATAACGGCAGGTTAGTTGTACTGGTCTGTGATCCGGACCAGCTGGTCATGGTCAATAAAGAGAGCATCAAGTGGGACGGAGTGACACCTCTCACGGTTGATGAGATAGTTCCGTTTCTGAAGTTCTATGCGCGCGAGGTCAGAAAGCCTGAAGATCAGAGAACGATCAAGTATCCGGTCGGTTTCATGGACGGTCTGCCTGGAGAATACGGTGACAGCATAGTCTTTGACGATAACTGCGATCCGATAATAAAGATCGAAGACGGTTATATCAGATCAACCCGCGTCATCTGCGAGTGCGAGAAACTTATCTTGTCGCA
>JAGCGK010000094.1 GCA_017649645.1 Clostridiales bacterium
TGCTTCTTCATCATCGTCTTCCCTCTCAGAATGACGATTTGATCCGGGTTCATCCATCTTATCGATAATTGTCTTAACAACAATGGTACCTGTAGCAAGTATGGCGATAGCAGCAGCACCGACTGCGATCTTGCCTCCGATAGTCGAAAAGAAAGCCTTACCGATAGTTTTCCTGGTTCCTCTAGCAGCTGCCTTACGAGCGATCTTTGCATTATCGTAAGGTCTGGTACCTGATGAAGGTTTACGATGGGCGATCTTAACCTGAGGAACAAAAAGATCTCTCTCAACCTCCATAAAGAACCTGGCAAGGAACGGTACTCCGGTAAATGCTGCGAAGTAATCCTTGTTCTTATCCTCGTACTCTTCAATAGCTGCCTTTATCTTGATCCTGGAAGATTTAAGTCTTGTCTTGACCGTTCCTTCAGGACAGTTCATGAGTTTGGCAATAGTCTCTACCGGCAACTCATCGTAGTAGTAAAGAAGGATCGTCTGATACTGAACATCGGAAAGTTCTCTTCTCAAGATCTGATTCAATATGTCCCTTTTTGTCTTTTCCATGATATAGGCATCAGGAAGGGATTCAAGATCATCGTCACCCTCTGTTACCGGAATCTCGTCATATGAGATATCACCGCGCTTTTTACGGTACATATCAAGAGACTTGGATGCGGCTACTCGCTTAAGCCATCCGAGAAACTTATTCTCATCCGTAAGTTCATCTATCTTGGTAAAGACTGTCATGTAGGTTTCCTGCATGGCATCCTGTGCATCTTCGTTATTATTGAGGATTCCGTAGCATGTAGCATATACGAGCCTTTTGGATCTGTTATAGATCTCTTCACAGGCACCTTCGTCCCCGCTTTTTACGCTTCTTACAAGCTTCGCATATTCTTCAAATATCTTATCGTCACTCATCTTTGTTGTCTCCTGCTTCATCATTTTCTATTTTCTCACTTTCTTCGATCTTGTTACAACCTGTTTTATCTTCGTCAGGCAATTGCATATCCTCTGCTACCGCTCTGAAAAACCTCGTCAGGAACTTGATTCTTTCCAACACATCTTGACCTCCTTATCAGCGTCTTATAACCAATAGACGTAAGGAAGTTTGCTCAGGTTCATTTTTTTCGAAAAAAAATTTAGAAATATTTTTAGGCGTCTTCTTTGTTGACGATATTTTTGACCCATCGATACCTTTTGTAGTACCAATAGACCACAGGGATCTTGACCATCTCATCGAGATAAAGGAAGAAGCAGACCCAAACTACAGGTATCTTAACGACGAAAGCAAGAAGTGCTCCGACAGGAACGATAAAAGCCCACATAGTGACCGTATCGCATATCATTCCGAACTTGGTATCTCCGCCTGCTGCAAGAATACCAGATATAACGACCGAATTAATAGATCTTCCGAGGATATAGTAGGAACACATGATGAGCATCCACATAAGGTAATACTCAGCCTTAGGAGTAAGACCTACTATACGAAGGACAACCGGTGTTGACGCAGCTGTCAATAATCCGAGAATTATTCCGCTTATTATCGAGATCTTGAATATCTTATCACCGTATTCTTTTCCGTGCTTAAGATCACCTGCTCCAAGTTCATTACCAACTACGATAGAGCCACCCGCTGCAAGCGCGAAACAGAAACAGGATACGAGATCTTTTACGACTGCTGCGATAGCATTTGCCGCAACAACATCGGAATTAAGATGACCGATGATAACGGAGATCATGGTAAAACCGATTCCCCATGAGATGTTATTAAACAGGAGCGGACCGGAGTATTTACTGAAGTCCTTACGCATATCAAGATCAGTCTTAAGAATGTCCTTAATGCGGATCTTGATCGTTTTCTTTACGAGTATCAGGATAAGCGCACTGATACATCCGATCGCCGATGAAATGGTAGTAGCAAGTGCCGCACCTCTGGATTCGAGCTTAGGAGCTCCCAGAAGACCGTAGATGAAAACGGCATTAAGAAGCACATTCGATATGACCATTGCAACACTTATCACAGTACTCCAAATAACAAGTCCGGAATTCTTTAAAACGTTTCCGAATATCTGTGCAAGTCCGGTAAAGATATATGCAAATGCAACGAATCTGAGATACTTCATTCCGTGAGCGATGATAACGGGATCATTGGTATAGATACGCATGACTCCCATCGGATTAAACATTCCCAAGCCGAAGAAGACCAACAGGATCGGAAATGAAAGTTTCAAAGAATAACCTACCATCTTCTCGAATGATCTGATATCACCTTTACCCCAGTACTGAGCTGCGAAAAGACTCATTCCGCTTACTATTGCATAAAGGAAAATGTTGAGCACGAACATAGCCTGCGCTGCAAGAGAGACAGCAGACATCTGATCCTGATCAAGGTATACGAGCATCATCGCGTCCGATATCGGGACGAGAGAAAACATGAAATTCTGTATTGTTATCGGCAAGATTATCTTTATAAGCTTGCCTGCAAATCCTTTTTTCTGATCCATAGAGTTAAGTTATAACATAAGTTCGTAACAGATGTATCCTAAGAATCAAACATTTATCGTATAATTGTTTTTACTAAACTAGATAGAGGTTTACATATGAAACTTACCAAATCAAATATCGATTTCATGTCTGAGATCATATCCATAAGAAGCGTAGGATCTGATCCGGTTCCGGGAGCTCCATTCGGATTGAAGAACCGTGAAGTGCTTGAAGTATTTCTTAACAAAGCAAAGTCTTTGGGATTTGAGACAAACGTATTTAACGATAAAGTCGGATACATAGACTTCGGCGAAGGCGAAAAGACTGTAGCGATCGTTTGTCACCTTGACGTTGTACCTGAAGGAGACGGATGGGAAACCGATCCGTTTACATTGACCGTTAAGAACGATGCGTTCTATGCCAGAGGGATCGTTGATGATAAGGGTCCTGCCCTCGCCTCCTTCTTTGCACTTTGTAAGTTCAAGGAAGAAGCAAAAGATCTCGGTTGCAGGATAAGACTTATCCTGGGAACTGACGAAGAAAGAACATGCGACTGTATGCATGAATACGTTACTAATCCTGATACGATCATTCCTGATTGCGGCTTTACGCCTGATGCTGAATTCCCTGCTATCTTTGCCGAGAAAGGAATCCTTCAGGCAACGTTCCAGACTTCCGGTGTAAGCAATGTAAACGTTAACGGAGGAAGTGCCGCTAACATGGTTCCTGCCATTTGCAAAGGAACGATCGACGGTAATGAATTCGAGAGCATCGGTAAGCCTGCTCATGCTTCAAAGCCTGATCTCGGAATCAACGCGATCACTAAGTTTGTAGATGAGCATTATGTTAAGTGTGAAGTATTCGATTTCATCAAGTACTATTTCCTGAATGATAACGTAAAGGAACTAACCGGCTGCGATATTACTGATCTTTCAGGCGAGCTTACTTCAAACGTCGGCATATTGAAAGTTGATGAGAAATGTCAGTCAGTAACGATAGACTTCAGATATCCGGCAACTTTCCCGCGCGATAAGCTCATCGATTCATTGAAATCAGCAGCTTCCAAATTCGGTCTTGTCGGAGAATACGATAAGCATCACATGAAGCCTATTGTTTTCGAGAAAGATTCGCCTCTTATAACAGCAGTAATGGAGAGTTGGAACAAGAACAGATCCCTCTTCACTGGTTATAAAGAAGAGTACGATAAGTATAACGAAGCGATCGCCATAGGCGGCGGAACTTATGCAAGGCATGTGCCGAACATCGTTGCTTTCGGACCGCAGACTCCATGGAGCGAAGATCAGTGTCATCAGGCTAACGAGCATATAAGCGTAAACGACTTTGAAGTAATGATCGATGTTATCTACGAATCGATAATCAAGCTTTCAAAGTAACACCAAGATCAAGACAGACTAAATGCCGTATCGCTATAAGCGGTGCGGTATTCTTTTGGCGTCATTTTCACCTGTGCCTTGAATGTTTTCGTAAAGTGACTTTGGGAACAAAACCCGAGCGACAGTGCGATATTAGAATAACTGTAATCCGTCCTCGAAAGAAGTGCTCTTGCCGAATCCATCCTGAATCCCGTCAGATATTCTCCGAAGGTTACTCCGGTTTCTTTCTTGAACAGTGACGCCAGATAACACGGCGTAAGTCCTGATACTTCCGACAGTTCATTAAGCGTGATCTTTTTATTGAAGTTTGAAGTTATATGATCTATGCATTTTGTAACAGGTCTTGAATACTTCTTTCCTTTTCGAGAAGCACGGATCGTATCTACCATCTTTATCCAGAATTCCCTGTTAAGATTCTTGATCCCTTCAATCGTGTTTTCCGAATCAGACCTTTGTATATACAGATCACTCATGGAATAGACCAATTCCTGAGGCGCACCTGCTTCTATCGCCGATCGTGTCGCAAGTCCCGTATTAACGATAAAAAGATATCTGTAGTTTCTCACAGGATCTGACGAGAGCGTTCCCTGAATATCCGCATTAATCATCTTCATAGATTCATCAACTGCGGCATAATCACCCTGCTCCAGAAGATAGAACCTCTTAAGTTCCTCCCTGTACGTCGTATGCGCAAATGAATGCTCTGCATTCTTATACATCAGCTTTCTGATCTCATCAGCATTGATCAGGATCTCAGTATCTTTTCTCATAATGCTCCTTTTCGAAAACAATATCATGATACAAATCGTAAGATTATTATATTCCTGTTCCGACTTAATTTGTATAATCAAACGAGAAATAAGGAGACAGCCATGGATATTTTATTTACACCTGATTCAGATAAAAAAGTTACGGAACTTTCCGATAAGACAATAAAGGATCTTGCCATCACAGAGCTTTCTGAGCGCATCTGCTCGATCAAGGAAGAACGCGACATCGTCATGAAAGTCCTTTCCAAGATACCGCATAACATCAGCGACATCGAATACAGACGAAGCATCCTTTCCGACCTTCTTGAAAACGCCAAGCTCTGCGAAGAACTTTCCGAATGCATCGGTGACATTTTCGTCCTCAAAAACTACAGCGGCACTTATAAGAATCTTCGTAAACAGGATGCTACTTTATTCTCTCTTCTTGAAGATCTGAGAGAATTGGAAGTGTACGCAAAGACAACAGAAAAACTCGCCGATTGTTTAGGCGCGCATGAACTTAAGTCCGAAGGTCTTAAAGCATTCAGAGACGAACAGATAAAGATCGTATCATCACCTGATTTCAAAGTGCTCAAAGATGATCTCGAACTTATTATCAAGGATCTTTCCGTTGTAAGAGGATGCATAGTCGGAGTTAACTTTACTCCCGACTTAAACATCAAGGAAGTTGCTGCGATGGAATTCGTTCCTTATCACTTCAGACCGAAATACAGCCTTGCCGAAAAGCTTACAACGACTACTTTGTTTACTCCTGAATCCACAGGTTTCAGAAGATCACATAACCTCGTTGCCGATCCTCTTCTTGCCCAGATGGCTCCTAAACTTGAGAAGCATCTCAAGCACAACTATTCTGATATCAAGAAGATATTTCATAAGTATGCTGATTTCGATTCCAAATCCATAACCGAAAGCTACGAGGGTCTTACCTACTATCTGGCTATGGCCAGATTCGGAAGAAAGCTCCGTTCGGATAACTGTGATATCTGTTTCCCGACTTCATCGGACAACAAAGATTTCTCGATAAGGGACTTTTATAATCTGAGACTTGCAGTCGCAGGTGAAAAAGACATAGTTAAGAATGATTTCGAATTCAGATCAAATGAGAGGATCTTTATCCTGACCGGACCAAACCGCGGAGGAAAGACCATCTTGGAGCAGGGACTCGGAATATGTGTTCTTATGGCTTCATTAGGATCATTTGTAACTGCATCATCCTGTTCGGGAATGAATTTTACTAATATCCTCACCCACTTCCCTATCGACGAGAATCTGACCATTAACTACGGTCGTCTCGGAGAGGAAGCTATAAGAGTAAAGAGTATCGTTAACGAATCAGATGAAAAGACACTGATCCTGTTTAACGAGACATACTCCACAACATCTATGGCTGACGGACTTTATCTGTCGAGAGATCTCATAAGGATCCTCAAGGAAAAAGGTTCATACGTTATCTTCAATACTCATATCCATGATCTTGGAAGAGAGACCTCCGAGATGGATAAATGGGACGGCGAAAGCAACATAATCAGTATCGTCATGGAAAGAGTAAACGGACAAAATACTTTCAAGGTAAAACGCGATGCACCGGATACCAGTTCCCATGCCAAAGCAATAGCCGAGAAATACGGAATCACATACGAACAGATGAGCACAAAAAAAGTGTCGCCCGATTGAGCGACACTTTACTTTTTACGTTAATCTTCTGATCGATACCACATCTTTAAGATCAGAGAAATTACTTGTGATGACTCCGGTTGTTGAAGTCGATGCGTGAACTACTGTTCCGCCTCCTATATACACACTTACATGATCGATGTATCCGTCTCCGTTATGGTCGTTACATACAACGTCACCGACCTGCATCTCATCGCTTGTTACTGCATAACCCATCTGGTAGATAGAATCCGCACTGTGCGGAAGTGAGATTCCGTACCAGTTAGCGTATACGTACGATACAAAACCTGAACAGTCAAAACCTGACGGACTCGCACCTGCATATACGTAAGGACATCCTACATACTGCAAACAATATGAAGCGAAATCATTAACTTCACCGGATGAACTCTCTTCAGATGATGATTCCGGAGCCGGCTCAGGTTCAGCAGGCTTTTCTGTTGTAGTCAAAGATGCCTTGATATAATTTCCGTTGACCGTCTTATACCAACCGTTTGAAGTCTCAGCAACAACATTGACCTCGTCTCCGGTACTAAGAACCCTTACAAGTGCTGCATCGGTACTTGGACCCGAGCGGAGATTAGCGGTACAAGAAGTATAGACTGTTATATCCAATTCGCTTTCCGAGATAGTTTCCTCTACAGCAGGTTCCGGAGAAGCTTCTGTAGTAGTTTCTTCTGCCTTAGGCTCAGGTATAGGCGTCGGTGTAGCGGTAGGTGCTGCAGTCGGCATAGGAGAAGGAGTCGGAGTTGCGGTAGGAGCAAGTATTTCCGAACCGGAAAGAAGGCTGCTTAATATATAACCCTCTGTTCCGTCCTCCAACCTGATCTTAGACCATGATGAGCCATAAGAAAGTCGGATGACCTTATCGGCATAAACTACATCTGCGAGCTTATCGGATTCAACCGATGGTTCCAGTCGGACATTTGCCTGATTACAGGAAATCCAATTACTGGATCCGTCCGGAGTAAATTCCTGAGAAGCCAAAATTTCCACAGGGATACCATTGTCGTCAGTAGACTGCTGAACTGTAAATGTGTTCGCTTCAAGGTGTGCAGTAAGCTTATTTGGTTTTGAATATGCAACACCTGATATTCCCTTGGCACCTGTATTAATGACTTCACTATTAGTAGTCAGAGGATTCTTATCCAATTGGATAGTAATGTCATCGGATGCACCACAAAGGGAAACACAAAAGAAGCTCACAGTCATAATTCCTGCGACCAAGATACTGCTCACGCGGACAGTATTGTTGAGCGTTCTGTCCGAAACGTGAAATACGATTTGTTTGTCTGTTTTTTTGAACATGACTAGATTATATCATTGAAAAA
>JAGCGK010000009.1 GCA_017649645.1 Clostridiales bacterium
AAGGGAAAGAACAAATGAACAACATTCAAGCAGCAAATGAGACGATCAGGATCTGTTCAGCCGAAAAATATGAAGTAAACGGCAAAGAGATAGTGTTTCCTGAAGGCGATTATGAGAGCGTGGAGGTCATAACTCCTTCTATAGGCGAGGAACTTCTCGGGAAAAACTTTGACATCCCGTCCGACAGACCGATGTGTAAGATCACGGTTACCAACAGCGATACTTATGCGGCAGCTAAAAAGTATGACAATGTGCTAGCCATGAACTTTGCCAACGCGCATCAGCCGGGCGGCGGATTCAGGGCGGGCGCAAATGCTCAGGAAGAGGCGCTTTGCAGATGCAGTACGCTCTATAAGTCCATCACTTCGGATAAGGCTAAGGAGATGTACACCTATAACAACACTCACCCGAGCAAGGTGGAGTCGGACTATATGCTCATCTCCAGGGATGTGCTGGTATTCCGTAACGAGCATCTGGAACTACTGGAAGAGCCGTTTAAGACTTCGGTAGTAACGATACCTGCTCCGAACAGGCGCGGCGCGGCATTCTTTGCTTCGTCATCTCTTATCGAAGAGACATTCAGAAGAAGGATCAGGATAATGATAAAAGCCGCGATCGAGCGCGGCTATAAGAACATGGTCCTGGGCGCATGGGGATGCGGTGCATTCGGTAATAAACCGACCGAAGTTGCTCGTTACTTTAAGGAGATCATCACAGATGAAGGCTGCGGCAGATATTTTGATGAGATCTGCTTCGCGATATACGGAGCTGAAGACGGTAAGAACATTACCGCATTCAGAGAAGTTTTAAACGGATGATCAGCTGTTTTCCTTGATAACTCCGAGAAGGTAATTGAATTCTCCTGCGTAGAAGTCTTTTTCTATCTTCATGAGATCGAGTCTTGAATCTTCGAGCATGTTAAGTCCGTCACAGCATGCCTTGTAAGCTGCGTCAACATCACCGAGGATGTTGTAGCTATAGAAAGCATACACTCTGAGGGATGCAGGATTCTCATTCCTGTGAAGATCTGATTTGATCTCGTTATAGAAAGGCTTAGCCTTACGCATGTCTATATCATAGATGCTGAAGTAGTTGAGGAATACGAAATACTGGTTGAACAAAGTTGAGTTATAAGGACTCTTGTAACGCTTCTCGAACCACTTTAAGATATCGTAGACCGTGTCAGTGTAGTTTACCATCTCAGCCCACATATAACGAAGGAACTGATAGGATTCTGCAGCTGAAGGTGTCGGATTATATTTTGTAAGAGACTCGATATCAGGCATTGATACCTGGTCAGGTCTGGAACTTCTCTTAAGTTCCTCGATCTTGCCGTTAAGGAAGATCCTGAAATCATCTCTCTGCTTAGCCTTAAGTGATGAGATCGCGATCATGATAAGTGCGATGATGACACCGACAAGTGCGCCTACGGAAAAGGCATTGAGATATGCCGGACTCGGCTTAAAGAGAACTATGAAAAGGATGAGATAAATGATCGCTGCAACGCCGACGATGATGAGACCTTTAACGGATTCTCTTCTTGCTCTGTCTTCATCGATCTCAACGTCAGGTCTGAACTCTGCCTCAACGAACGGGAAGAGGGAGAAGCCCTGCTTCGTATCATTCTTGTTGTTACCGAATCCGAAGAAGAACTTCAGAAATCTGATACCCGTGATCTCTTCATAACTGGAAGATTTTACGAGAATGATCTGACCGATAAGCGAAGCGAGAAAGAAACCTACCGGAATTCCGATTACACCAAGCAAGACTATAAGAAAGCCCATACAAATACCATCCTAAAAAAGTTTTTACTAGTGCATTTTATCACAGATTTTCGCGGTGTGAATGTTATTATCTATATATAAACATTATATATGGAGGTAGCACTATGCCATTCATTGATTCAAAGATCACTTTCAAAGTTACACCCGAGCAGAAGGAGACCATCAAGAGCGAACTCGGCGTTTTGATCGGTACTCTCGGCAAGAGCGAGACCTATCTGATGGTAGGAATAAACGACGGTTACGATCTGTGGCTCGGAGGCAAGAAGATCGAGAAGGGCGCTTATGTTTCAGTAAGTCTTTATGGTTCCGCTTCGCCGTCCTCATACGATAAACTGACAGGTCAGATCTGCGAATTATTCGGCCGCGTGCTCGACATCCCGGGGGACAAGATCTATGTCACATATCACCCGATAAATGACTGGGGTTGGAACGGCGGAAACTTCTGACGGTCTTTTTCGAAAAAGATCACAAAATCAAAAAAAATAAATTGAAGTAGACCATGAAAATGGTTATTCTGAAAACAGGTGTTATGGTGTTTTCTGTTCACCGAGTTTGCTTTACGGAGGAGGAAATCAAAGATGGGATTTTTTGACAAGACGTTCCGCCTTAAAGATAACGGAACGACTATTAAGACCGAGATAATCGCGGGTCTTACCACATTCATGACAATGGCCTACATTATCGCTCTTAACCCTAATCTTTTGACAGGCTTTGGAAGTGAGGGCGCTGACCTTTGGAACGGCGTATTCCTCGCAACATGTATCGCGTCGGCAATCGGTACGGTGCTCATGGGATTTCTCGCGAATAAACCTTTTGTTATGGCTCCAGGTATGGGTCTTAACTCGTTCTTCGCGATCGTCGTCTCGAATATCGTAGCGATTACGGGATTTACTTATCTTAAGTCCTTCCAATCGGCGTTGGTCATCATTTTTATCGAAGGTATCATTTTCTTGGTGCTCTCCGTTCTCAACATCCGTGAGAAGATAGTTGAAGCTATCCCTATGGGTGTTCGTCTCGGTATCGGACCTGCTATAGGTCTCATGCTCATGAATATCGGCTTCGGCTCCAACGTTGGTGTCTACACGGCAGTAAGAGAGGATCCTTTCTTCGTTATGCGTGACTTCTTCGGTTCACTTACCGCTAAGTTCGCCAAAGACACAATGGGTGACGACGGCTATAAGACGATGGTCCTTACAGTTGCTACAATGCTCATCGGACTTTTCGTTATCATCGCTCTTGATAAGTTCAAGGTAAAGGGCTCAGTTCTCTGCGGCATGATCGCAGCTTCTATCGTCTACTGGGCAGGTGAGGCGATCTTCCTCGGCATCAATCCGTTCGCAGGTCTTAAGGATGCTTCCTTCGTTCCTCCTTTTAAGGACATGGCTAATACCACACTCTTCAAGCTCGACTTCAAGGGCTTTGTCGAGATCGGCTGGTTTACCATCATCACATTGATAATCACATTCTGTATCATCGACATGTTCGATACTATCGGAACATTGGTCGGTACCGCTTCCAGAGCCAACATGCTGGACGACAAGGGCAAGATGCCTAAGATGAAGCAGGCTTTGATCTCTGACGCAGTCGGTACTCTCGCCGGTTCCGTTACAGGTACTTCAACAGTTACAACATTCGTAGAGTCAGCTTCCGGTGTTGAGGCAGGCGGACGTACAGGTCTTACGGCTATCGTAGCAGCTATCATGTTCCTTCTTTGCATGTTCATCGCTCCTATCGCGGCCATCATCCCTGCAGCAGCTACATCATCAGCTCTCATCTACGTTGGTATCCTGATGCTCAGCAACCTCAAGAAGATCGCTTTCGACGACATCACACAAATGGCTCCTGTAGCTATCATGCTCCTTGCTATGCCGATCTCCGGTTCCATCGGACACGGTATCGGTCTTGCTCTCATCAGCTACACATTCATCATGCTCGTCACAGGCAAAGCGAAAGAAGTATCCATTCTTACATACGTTCTTTCCGTTATCTTCCTTGTTAAGTTCTTCGTACCATTGTAATTCTCGAAAACATTAACCGAATAACAAAAAGCAGATCCCCCGGGGTCTGCTTTTTTATGTTCTTTTACATCCTATCCCCAAAAATCCAGTTCCTTCTCCCTGTTGATAGGGATACATCCCCTGGATTTTCTGCTGAAATCCAGTTAGCAATCCCTATAGATAGGGAGCAAATACTGTATTTAACGGGAAAATCCAGTAAGTAATCCCTGTGTACCAGGGACAAATTACTGGATTTTTAAAAGACACTTAGACAACAGCCATTTTCTTCTTTTTTCTCAGCAGTGAAAGTACAAAGACGATAACTATAAGATAAGCCGCGATGGAAATGACAGATGCTTCCATTCCGAAGTCGCCGCCGGTAATAAGGAATGACTTTGACTTAAGGACATAGGTGAAGATCGACTCATTCTTGGCAGCAGTTCCGATCGCCACGAAAGCGGCCGATGCATTCCATACCGCATGGACGATGGCGCCCTCCCAGATGCTGTCGCTGTACTTCGCGATAAGTGAGAACAGTATCCCCACAAGTGTTCCCGCGATAAGAAGCTGGATCGTACTTACAAAACTTAAACCTGCGCCGATCATGTGGACTGCGCCGAAGAGAACTGACGGGATTATCATCGCGATCTTGAAGTTGGTCTTGTTTTCGAGAAGACCCATGATGATGCCCCTGAAGACCAGCTCTTCCACGATGCCTGCACCAATGCTGAAGAACAGGACTGACTGTACAACGTATGCGGTAAGTTCGCTTGTCGGCAGAGTGCTTTTTACCATCTCGCCTTTGAAGAACATGTAGCCGCCGATGGCGAGCGCCGGCATGATGACTGCGACGACTATCCAGAGTAGCTTTGGCTTAAAGCGGGTAAGTCTGATGACTTTTGATGGGATCTTCATAAGTTTACAGATGACGAGCCATACGCCCGTGATCGCGAGGGCAGGGTAAAGGATCGCGGAGACGATGACTGAAGGGATGTCAGGTACTCCCAATTTGATGAGACCTTCGCCTGCCTCCATGGCAGTAAATTGTGCGCCGACCAGGATCGCTAACCCGAGAATTATTCCGATTATAGTTTTGGGCCAAGATTGTTTATTCATAGAAAACCTCTTCCGTTTATTAAATATATATACTTCTTAGGCGGACTAAGGCCTGTCATCCGCCTGTTTAGCAATACTATGCCACGCGAGGTATTATGTGTCAAGAGGTATTCTGAAACCGGGCTCCAAAAATTTTTTTATTTTTTTTTCGAAAAAAGTGAAACCTCCGGAAACCTTTTGTTGATATTAGTAGTGAAAGCCTTGAGGGAAGGCTTTATGGAATGGTCAAAGTAAGGAATAGATACAGGACAGGGATAAGGAAAAGGGATAGATACATAGAAGTAAACAAAGATCTGTAAGGAGCGACCATTCCGAAACGATCAACAGCCGTTGCCGTCATGGTGCGAATAAGGGTGTAGCTGCACTGAGGGAAATAATAATGACGACAAGCCTAGAACATGAAGAAGTAAGGTAGATACAGAAAACAGAAACGGCACGGCTTATTGTTGATCAAATAAGGAGACAGGATGAAGAGAAGTAGAAGTAAAAAGGCCATCGCTTTGATCTTAGCGGGAATAATGAGTATCAGTGTGATGGCATCCTGCAAGGCACAGGACAAAAACGAAGTGGTTTGCAGGACCAGGGAAGATAAGATCAAATCTTCCCCCAAAGTGAATCTTAACGTCCAGGTTGAATACAGCGGATGGGGTGAGGACGGCTCGCCTCTGGGAAGCGGCGAGTTCGAATACGATCTCGAGTGCTACGAAGGCATGATGCTGTATGAAGACGGCGGCGGTTACTATAAGGATGAAATGGTCTGGGATGATGAAGAGCCGGTGATAACCATCAGGGAGATCAACGGGGACGGTGTCATCATTAAAACTCACAGTGGTGATCAGACGATATCTTACGGTGAATCAGTGGACTTTGATCCTTACTATTGGGAATATGACGGGATCAATTATTTCTCGACTTTGACTTTCGAGGAGCCCGACGATTAATTAGACGTTTTTCTGAGTTTTTTCCCATATTTTCGTGCCGGTCAGTTTTTGGCCGGCATGTTTTTATATAACGATTATGACATAAAAAATATAAAATTCTTTCCATAATATAAAACTTTTGTCCTTCGTCTCGAAAAATGTGAAATATATTTGTCGAATATGAAGCAAATGTGTTTACAATGTGAACTTCATGTGATAAGTTTACGAAAAAACTGGGACAGGGTTGTGTATGACAGAAGGAAGCAGTCATTCTCGAATAGTAAGGATCGAAGCATTGATATTTGCTCTTGTTTTGATGCTTGTAATCTTCTTCCAGCATCAGGATCTTTACGCAGCATCCCATCTTAACGTTACCCTCACTCATTCAGTCTCATTGCAGAGCAACCCGGGTATCATCTATAAAGTTAAGTTTAATTCCAAGGAATCATTTTCCAATCTAAGGCTTCATATAGAAAAGCAGGTCTTTTCAAATTCTTCTTCCAATTACACTTGGCAGGAATTTGATATTACGGATTACACGGTTCAGGACGGCCAGTATGTATTCTCATTTAACGGTATGAGCTCTGTTGAGATGAACAATACGATCAAGGCAACAGTCTATGCCGACAAGGGCTCTTCAACTCTCTTCAGCGAAGAAGATAAGTTTACGGTAAAAGACTATGTCATTGATACTTTGAAAGCTCACCAAAGCGGATCAACTGATTCCGATAAGAAGCTCAGAACTGTTTGTGTGGACATGCTCAATTTCGGTGCGGCTGCCCAGAAGTATTTCAACATCAACACATCATCACTTCCGAACAGCGGACTTACATCAACACAAAATGGCTACGCGTCCCAGCTTCCTTCAAGCTTCGCATCGCATTATTCATATAGTGCGATGTCGGGATCATCCTGCACCATCGATAATTTTGTCCTGGCAGATGATTACAACGCGTACATTAACGCATATATCAAGTTTAGCGGCACACCTTCTTCCGACACGGTCCTTGAGGTTACTTATAAGTCTGTAACTGACGAGACGAAGAAGATCACCGTTACCAAAGACGAGTTTAAGTACGACAGCAGCATCGGTTATTATGTTGCTCCTATCTATGGAATCGGATCACCTGATTTTTCTACGCAGATCACTGCCGTTGTCAAGAAAGGTTCTAAGCAGATAAGCGGAACTTATAAGACCAGTGTGGAGACATGCGTCAGGGATGTTTATGCAGTCGGTTCGACATCTCTCAAGGAACTTCTCAGATACGTAATGGCTCTGAGCAATTCTTCCAAGCTCTACTTCGGTAAGAGTACTGTGGTAACTCCGGATCCGACGATAACTCCGAATCCTTCAACAACACCTACGTTCGTTCCGACGATCGCTACAGGCATCTCCGCATATAAGAACAGTAAATATACGACAAATATGCCTAAGGCTAATATCGTTATCCCTTCAAAGGCTACCGAGCAGGAGCAGTATGCTGCTAAGCTTCTCCAGAAATATATCGGAGATCTTGACGGATATACTCCTTCCATCATCAAGGATACGACCTCCCAGGGAAGCAATTTTGAGATCTCCGTAGGTAATACCAATCGTTCTCACGGAACGATGAAGTATTCATCCGACGGCGCATATAAGATCAAGTCATATACGAACGGTATCTCTATTATCGGAATCGGTAAGCGCGGTACCATCGACGGAGCAGTGAAGTTCCTGTCTCTTTGCGGCGGCTACTTCTGGCTGTCATTCGAGGACGGTTATAAGACCAACCAGGATCACTTCAAGTATTCGACATCCATCGAATATGACTACGAGCGTGCATTCATGTTCACCGACATCGACGTATGTTTCGGTAAGGGCGAAGACGGCGATAACAAGATGTTCTGGCTTGCAAACGGCGTAAACGGTTTCTACGCTACACTCAGTCAGACTAATCAGCCGTACTACCAGTCTTACTACTTAAGCCTCGGCGGAAACTATGACGGACTTCAGCCGGGTCAGGCACATACTCTTCTTAGAGAATACATAACTGTCGATAATTTCGATAAGCACCCTGACTGGTTCAGCGTTGTAAATAAGGAGCGTCAGCCTAAGCAGCTCTGCCTTACAAATCCTGAGGTATACGAGCAGATCAAGAAGCACGCTTTCGATATCCTCCAAAGCAGCAATTACGATCCTAATGCTCCTATGCAGATCTTAAGCCTTACTCAGGAAGATAACGCTTATTACTGCGAGTGTTCCGAGTGCTACAAGTTCCGCTTCGAACACGAGAGCGGCAAGCAGAGCAACAAGATGGGCATTAATGATTCAGCCCTCTATCTTGATCTTTGCAACAAGCTTTCAGCCGACATCAAGAAAGCCGGCTACAAGAACGTTTACATTGATATGCTCGCTTACACATGGACACTTCATCCGCCTGTAGATCAGTGGGGTGAAGGCGCTAACCAGTGGAAGTGGATGGAGATCGATGATCATGTCATCGTCCGTTATGCAGCCATCAGCCGCTGCTACGCACATGACTGTGATGATACAAGTTGTGAGAGGAACAAAGAGGTGATCGAATACTTGAAGGGCTGGTCTCAGCTCACCAAGAACGGTAATGCGAATCTCTGGATCTGGGACTACAACGCCAACTGGAGAAGCACATGCGGTCCTTACATGAACATCTATGCACTCGCTCATGACGTACAGTACTACGACTCGATCGGCGTATCCGGTGTATACCTCCAGAGCAACGACGCTCACAACAGGTGTAATACAGAATTCGGTGACCTCAGAAACTATCTTTCTGTTGTCCTTCTCGAAAACCCTAACGCAGATTGGCAGACGGAGATCCAGTTCTTCTGTCACGAGTTCTACGGCGAGAGCGGTCAGTATATCGTCCAGGCTCTGGACATCATGGAAACTCAGGCCAAAAAGCACTCGGCAGGTTCGAACTGCACATATAGCGCCTGGTATCACAGAGGTCACTGCATGACTTATGACTGCACGGTAAAACAGGTATTTGCCAATGCATATCCTGCTGATATGGATGCTCATAACAGGATGCCTGACGATCAGATCGCACTGTGTGAATACTACTGGAACATGGCACTTGAAGCTGCGGCAAATGACACTGCCGAGCATCAGTATAAGACAGGACGAACACACGTCTGCTGGCGTTACGTTAAGTCCGCATTGAAGGTCTATGAGTTCTCTGATCCGAGCACTTACAGAGCTAAGAACAAAGAACTCTTCGATGATATCTTTGATACCTATAAGAACGAATTCTTCTTCATCGGTATCGGAGGAAGAAAGAAGGCGGGAGCGCCTTACCTGGATCATACACCTGACTACTGGTACTACTCCAACGAAGGATGATCCCGGTCTTTAAACAAGTTGATCACCTTCCCGTTTCGGCTACTCTTATAACCCTTTCCCTTCCGGGTAGTCGTTACGGGAAGAGCTGATAATAAATTAGACAACAATCCTATAAAACCATTTGTATTTGCCCCGGCCCGACCTTTCCCAAAGGCGGGCCACCCTTTTTTATTCTCCTTTTCAGGTTATAAGTTTTAGTTATATCAATCGATAAAAAAGGCCTATTGTCTTACCCATTGACTTAGTAGGTGAATGTGATAACATACAGTTGTCCGAAGGGACAAGACACCGAAGAAAAGGAGGCACAGAGCAATGTCGAACAACAGAAAAGCAACCACATTAATGATGTGTTGTCGAATGTTTAACTCCCGAGCATCGATAAAGGCCGGGGCAAACGACATGCGATGTTGTGCCTCAAGAAGATAAGAATTCAGCCTTGATGTTCGGGAGCTTAATAGAAGTAAGTTCCCATTTTTTTACCACACAAAATTAAAAACAAAACACAAAATAAAAACACGTTTTAAGGAGATCATTACCATGAGCAATTACAAATTTGAGACACTTCAGCTTCACGTAGGACAGGAAAATGCAGATCCGACAACTGATTCAAGAGCAGTACCGATCTATCAGACAACTTCTTATGTTTTCCATAACAGCCAGCATGCAGCAGACAGATTCGCGCTTAAGGACGCAGGTAACGTATACGGAAGACTTACAAACCCTACACAGGGCGTTCTTGAGGAGAGGATCGCAGCTCTTGAGGGCGGAAGCGCAGCACTCGCTGTTGCATCCGGTGCGGCAGCTATCACATATACGATCCAGACTCTCGCAGCTAACGGCGGCCACATCGTAGCACAGAGCTCCATCTACGGAGGAAGCTTCAATCTTCTTTCCAACACACTTCCACAGTACGGAATCAAGACTACATTCGTTAATATCCATGACCTTGATGAAGTAAAGGGTGCCATCACAGCTGATACAAGAGCTATCTACATCGAGACACTCGGTAACCCGAACAGTGATATCCCGGATATCGAGGCACTTGCGGCTCTTGCTCACGAGCACAAGATCCCGCTCGTAGTTGATAACACATTCGGTACTCCATACCTCATCAGACCATTCGAGCATGGTGCAGATATCGTTGTTCATTCCGCTACCAAGTTTATCGGCGGCCACGGAACAACATTGGGCGGCGTTATCATCGAGTCAGGTAAGTTCGACTATAAGGCAAGCGGTCTTTTCCCGAACCTTACTGAGCCAAACCCTAGCTACCACGGAATCCCATTCTTTGATGCAGTAGGACCTGCAGCATTCGTTACATATATCAGAGCTATTATCTTGAGAGATACTGGAGCAGCTATCTCACCATTCAATGCATTCCTGCTCCTTCAGGGAATCGAGACACTTTCCCTCAGACTTGAAAGACATGCAGAGAACACAAAGAAAGTCATCGACTTCCTGAAAAATCACCCTCAGGTAGAAAAGATCAACCATCCTGCACTCGAGGATCACCCTGATCACGAACTTTACAAGAAGTACTTCCCGAACGGAGGAGCATCTATCTTCACATTCGACATCAAGGGCGGCGAGAAAGAAGCTTGGAAGTTCATCGATAATCTTAAGATCTTCTCACTTCTTGCTAACGTAGCTGATGTTAAGAGTCTTGTTATCCATCCTGCAACAACTACTCACTCCCAGCTTCCTGCTGAGGAACTCGAGGAATTGGGCATCAAGGGAAATACCATCAGACTCTCAATCGGTACAGAGCACATTGATGATATCATCGCTGATCTTGAGAACGGATTTAATGCGGCAAAGAGCTGATCAATCCTTGTCAGCAGGTACTTTGATAAAGATAAGTATCGTGATAACGGCAAGTACGGCAGCTGCGATTATTGCGAGGTAGAAGCAAGGGCCGGTCTGGGTTACGATATCTATTCCGGCAGCCTTCAGAAGTGATTTATCGAACAAAAGGCCGAACATAAGCTTATCGATAAGGAAATCCTTGGCAAATGCTGCCATGTATACCATCGCGAGCAGGTCAAAGACCGTGACGAGACCCATGGCTACTACAAGACCTCTCTTGTACTTGACCAGACAGCTGATGCTTCCGATGATACCGCAGACGAGAGCCGGAATAAAAAAGCCGGTCTGATATCCGCGATAATCTGTAGCCTGGCTCATCTTCAAAGCAGCGTCAGCTCTGAAGACATCCGTGCCTGTGGCTTTGATCCCGATCGATAAAAGTACCTGTGAAAAGATGATTACGGCAAAGATGCTTGCTAAGATGTAGCAGATCAAAAGTATTTTTTTCATAATATCCTCCTATATATCAACCTTCTTTAATCTTAAAGAAAATTTATGATATGTAAATAGCGGAGGCGACCGAAAGTATCATACCTATTTTGATTTTCTTCATCGAAAACACTTAAAGATACGAAACTTAAAAAATTGCATAAGTATTGCCATAGACGAAGAAAGTGCCGGGTTTTCCGGCACTTTTTTTCGAGAAGAAGAAGCGGCGGGGCAACAATATTTCTTATTATTAATAATAGATGGTATAATCATTCAGAAAGTTTTTTATAAATATTTTAAAAATGTGAAACCTAAGCGGCCCTTTTGTTGATATATAAAGTAAAGGCCGCAGATCTAAGGAGGCTAGGTCTTGGCTATCGATGACTCGGCAATTGTCGATCTTTATCTTGCAAGGGATGAGAGTGCGATAACTCATACTTCCGAGAAATACGGACGTGCGATTCGTCATCTCGCGAACAATGTCATCAACGACGATGAGTCGGCGATGGAGTGCGAGAACGACACGTACCTTAAGACTTGGAACTCCATTCCGCCGCATGAACCGAGAACGTACTTTTTCCCGTTCCTCGGCAAGATAGTCAGAGCTATAGCGATCAACAGATTAAGAAGCAACGTAGCCCAGAAAAGGAATGCTGTGGTCCTTGAGCTTACGACTGAACTCGAGAATGTTGTCTGTTCACCTGACAGTGTAGACGATGAGATGGACAGCCGGACTTTGAGTAAACTCGTAAGTGACTTTTTAAGGGGAGTGACCCTTGAGAAGAGACAGGTCTTTGTCAGACGCTATTGGCACATGCAGTCCATCGCTGAGATCTCCGAAGAACTCGGCATAAGCGAAGGTAAGATCAAGACTATCCTTTTCAGGATGAGAGCATCTCTTAAGGAGTATCTTGGAAAGGAGGGATTCTATCTGTGAACGGATTAGATTTCTTGGATAAGATCAATGATATAGATGATGATCTTCTCGTATTGGAGAAACCTGCCAAAGTTACTAATCTCAGACTTCGCACGACGATCATAAGTCTTGCCGCAGCTGCAGGTGTGTTCCTGATCATAGGTTCTGTCATTTTGATCCCTCGTTTCATGAACAAAGATTCTAACGCTGTATCCTCCGTCAGATCAGGCGGTTCCGATAGCGGCAGCGAGAAATCCATGTATGCCGAAGCAGACGAGCCTTCCGATGAAGGCGATGTAGTATATGAGGAAACAACTACTTCCTACGAAGGAGCTGGCTCAACAGTCGAGTATGATGATGAGGAGGAAGAGGATTCTTCATTCGATATGGAAGATGATCAGGAATCCGATAATGCTTCACAGCAGCAAAGCTCTGAGCAGGGTTCTAAAGATAAGAATACAGATTCACTCTACAAGGGTGATGTTGTGATCATAAATAATGATAACAATATTACTGATGACGAAGGATATGATTATCTGTCTGAGATATCCGAGAGCATAAGTGATTCGGGTATTACCTACGGTGATCCCGGTAGTGATTGGATCACTCCGGAAACTAACGGATTCTGTGTCCTTGACATAACGGAAGAGCCGATGATCGACGTAGGATATAAATACTATCTTCAGTATAGCGACGAAACCATCATCAGTATTATCGTCATAACGAAGTATGAAGATGATTTCAAGTACCAGAGATACATCTATACTTGGCTCGATGATATGTATGACTTCCTCGAAGAGCATGAGGGTGAAGATGTCGTATTCGTTATGGATGGCGAAGATCTCTATTGTATAGCTCCTGACGATTCTTACTTTGCGAGCAACAAGAAATCCACTTTGATGTCAGACACGTCGAATCTTTACTCGACATACAAGTTTGACGAGAATACTTATCACGTTGATTGATGAAATACCGGGCTATATGGGGGCTGTTTTCTTTGAAAACAGTCCTCTTTTTTGTTTGTCTTTTTATTTGTTAGTTGTATAATCAAAGCAATTTAATTAGCAGGGGGGATTATAAAATGGCATTTTGTCAGAATTGCGGAGCGCAGCTTGCAGAGGGTGAGAAGTTCTGCAGCTCATGCGGAAGCGCTGTACCGGGTGCAGCAGCACCTGTAGCTCCGGTTGTACCTGTTGCACCACAGATAATGTCACAGCAGTCACTTTTCGAGCAGCAGCAGAAGGCCAGACAGGATTCGATCAACGAATTGGCAAAGATGATCTCATATTTCGGTCAGAAAGCCGATCTTTTCAAGGAATACGAGATCACTCACAATAAGCTCGCAGTTCTTCAGAAGGGCACCAACAAAACATCATTGGTATGGGGAATTATCCTCATCATTATTTTCGGTTTTATTGATACGATCATTGCCTGGGCCATGATCGAAGCCAAAACTCCGTTATCGTCAGTGCTTATCATAGGATCAATCTTTGGTATATTTTTACTCCTGGGAATTGCTCTTATCGTCTTATACATTGTTAAGAAATCCCGTAACGGCAAAAAACTCGTAGCAGAGCGAACCAAGGTAACCGATATCGCTTATGAGCTCACGAATCACTACACAAACTACGGTTTCTGCCCACTCGGAATCGAGTACTGCAATCCTTCGATCCTCGTTAAGGTAGCAGACGTCATCAGATCCGGAAGAGCAGCAAATCCTCAGGAAGCGATCAACGCGCTTCTCGCAGACAACAGAAAGTCCGCGATGCAGCTCCAGAAGAAGCTCGGAAGCCTCGCTGCCCGACAGGAAGTCCGTAACGGAACCCCGGCAGCGGCATTTACTCCTTCCAACTTCTTCAGATGATCTTTATCATTCTCGAAAACAAAAGAGATATCCAAACGGATATCTCTTTTTTGTTGTGTGCATCAGCTTACGGTTTTTGTGTATAAAACACAGGATCTTTAAAGATATGCACAGCCCTGTGTATTATTGGAGATTTTTTGTGTTTTATACACAAGAAAGACTTATTTTTTGCCGGCCACGTCTTCGATCTTTTTAGTGTCAGGCTCGTCGCCGTATGTGATTCCTGCACCTGAGTTCGGATGGAAAGCGGAGTAGCCAAGGTCGATGATGAACAATACGATCAAAACTACTGCTGCGATCTGCTTGTACTTTGGTTTGATCTTACTGTAAAGCTCATCGATCAACGGTGCAAAGAGGTAGGTGAATGCAACTCCTGCAAGACCGAATACCAAAAGTCCCTCGAGGCAGACTCTGCCGTGGATGTTGAGGAAGAAGCCTGTGTAATCCCACCACTTTGTATGGAACAAAGTCTCGAGCATCCATGCGGCGAAGTACTCAAGGATTCCGCACGCCACAAATGTTCCGAGGAACATGATAAACGGATGTTTTCGAAGAGGACGAAGAAGAACGATGATAACCAGTCCGCCGAAACCGTAGATAGGAAGCCAAGGACCGAACATGGTGCCGCGGTTGACGAAGCGGCCGTTGTTCAGAAGGCTGTAGAAAACTTCCCAGAGCCAGCCGACGTGAGCGAACGTAAAGAAGAACAATACGATGGTCTGAATGGAGTACTTACGGTCGTAATTGATCTTGATCCACTTACGCTTCTCGAGAACCTGGATCTTGTATGCGTATTCAGGATATTCGCCATAAACGAGCTTGTCTGTGACGAGAGCTTCATCGTTAAGAAGATCGATGTTCTCGACAACGGATGCTTTGTTCTCACGAAGGTCCATGTAGATCTCTGCGTAAGCACACTCTTTAAGAGGATCCAAAAGGAATACACCGATGAGGTTGAAGGAGAATGTGGAGAAGAAATAACCGATACCGTAGATGAGGTCGATGGCGAAAAGTCTTCTCTTATCTCCCCCGGTAAGCTGCTTGGAAAGCCTGAAAGCTTCCTTCCATTTGATCTCGGGATTCTCGGCCAAAACATAAGGGATCATGGAATACTCATATGACTTTACGATTCCGCCGATGATCGTGAAATTCCAGAGGAACTGGAAGATGTATCGTAAGAACATTACCTTAGCAACGTTTAAAGTCTTTCCGTGCTTATAAACGAAGAGGAGCTTATCGACTCCTGTCTCTTTGTAGCTTCTGTGCTCCAGGAAGTATCGGCACTTGCCGACATAAAGGATATTTTTTACAAAGATGTTCAATATAAGAAGGATGACCGCAAAGACGAGGATAACGATCGAAGATGCGATCCTGTCTTTAAATACCAACGTGTTGATTCCGTTAAGAACACCGAATCCGAATGAACCTGATGAAGAGATGGAGTTAACAAATACCGAGATGACACCGTTGGTATATTTACGGGCAAGTGAATCCGAATCTGTGGTGACATTGATGAGTTCCTGCGAGAGAGCAAAATCCTCAATGACGTCGGAATTGGATTTACCGGTAACCTTATCGAGGACAGCTCTGGTCTCTGTCTCGGCAAGGGTAGAGGTCTTGGTCGCACCGATCTGGGCAACTCCCGTATTGAGAGAATAACCTCCGATTATGATACCTGCCAAGAATACGACAATAACGCTCGTGAAATATCTGCTCTTAAAACTGCTCCATGCATTTTTAAGACACTTTTTTATGTTAAGCATGATCGAATAACCCTTCAACTATTTATATATTTATTAACTTATATTATAGAGAGGGATTTTTCAACAAAAACGGACAAAAAAAGACCGCCCTAAAGACGGTCCTTTTTGTTATTCTTTTTCGGATCAGATTAACATCTCAGAGATTACATAAAACCAGCTACTGTAGATGTTACTTTACTTGTTGCATCGTTATGGCTCATAACACGGTCACGAGCGGTCTCGGCATACTTGATATAATATGCGATTCCTGCTACGATACCTATTGTTAGTATTGCGATGATGGCAATTACTAATACCATCTCAACAAGTGTGAATCCTTTCTTTGATTTGCTAATGCGTTTCATAAGAACCTCCCAAACAAAAACACTTGGTAAACAAAACAGTTCCTATAGTTCACAATTTCCTCAACTCACCCTAATTATAGCAGATGAATTGTGAACAAGAAAGACACAATCTTGTCATAATTGTGAATTTTAATATAATTATTTTATGAAAAATACGGTTTTAATAGCAGAAGATGATAAAGAGATCAATCAACTCCTCAAAAATTACCTTGAGGGGGAGGGTTATAATTGTCTTTCAGCGGGCACGGGTCTGGATGCTCTGCGCCTCATAAAAGATGAAGAACCTGACCTTGTTTTGCTCGATCTCATGCTTCCTTTGAAAAGCGGTGATGCGGTGCTCGAAGAGGTCCGTAAGTTTTCCGATGTTCCGGTCATAGTAGTGTCCGCAAAAGACATGGTAAGAACTAAGATCGATCTTATGAGACTCGGTGCTGATGATTATGTCACAAAACCGTTCGATCTTGACGAACTTTTGGTAAGGATAGAAGCAGTCCTTCGAAGAAGCGGAAAAAATGATAAGACTTCAAATGCTCCTTTGAAATTTAAGAATATGAAGATCGATACTGACCTTAAGAAAGTTTTCGTTAACGGACATGAGCTTTCGCTTGCTGCAAAGGAATACAGCATCCTTGAACTTATGATCGGAAATCCGACTAAACTTTTCTCGAAGGCGAACCTTTTCGAGAGTGTATGGAAAGAAAAGTATATGGATGACGATAACATAATTAAAGTACATATGAGTAATATAAGATCCAAGATCAAAGAATTTGATCCGGACGAATACATAGAGACCGTCTGGGGAATGGGTTACCGCCTCAAGAAATAATTTAACCTTTATTTAACCTTTTACTTAACCTCCGTTTAACTGACTTTGATTATCATAAGGTCAAAATACAAGCGGAGGTTATTATGTCTAATATAGTTTTAGAGACAAAGGGTCTGAAAAAGAAATACGGCAAGTCGACAGTTATCGACAACTTCAGTTTCAAAGTTGAAAAGGGACATATCTGCGGACTCATAGGACCAAACGGCGCTGGTAAGACAACGATCATGAAGATTATGGCAGGACTTACGAAGTCAAACGGTGGTTCGCTGGAATTATTCGGAACCGGCAAGGATCTCGACAGGAACAGAAGAAGGATCAGTTTTCTTATCGAAAACCCTATGCTCGACATCAACATGAGTGCCTATAAGAACATGGAATATATAAAGTATCTTAAAGGGATACCGACTTCCGAAAAGATAGATGACGTTCTGGAATTTGTCGGACTCGGTGATGCCAAGGATAAGAAAGTAAAAAAATTCTCACTTGGTATGAGACAAAGACTCGCGATAGGAATGGCTATCCTTTCAAAACCTGAGATCCTGATCCTTGATGAGCCGGTTAACGGCCTTGATCCTGAGGGAATCGTTGACGTAAGAAAGATGATAAAAAGACTGGTTCACGAAGAAGAAGTTACCGTACTTATCTCCAGTCACATCCTCTCGGAACTATCAGAACTTTGTACGGATTATGCGATCATCAATCACGGTTGTCTTGTGGAGAGCATCACTTCTGAAGAACTGCAGATCAAGTGTGAAAACCATATCACGTTGAAGACTGATGACATCAACCGTACGGCTACTATCCTTGAAGGAAAATTGGGGATATCAAAATACAAAGTCTTCAGAGATGAAGAAGTCCATATCTTCGAGAAGCTCGATGATATCTCAGTCATATCGAGAGCAATAACCGATTCGGGTCTCACGATCCTTAAGCTCGTTGAAGAAGGTGCAAGTCTTGAAGAGTATTATCTGTCGAAAGTAGGTGGTGCAAATGTTTAATCTGATAAGAGCAGAATTCTACAGGTTCAAGAATTCAGGCGGTTATCTGTACCTTATGATCCTGGCATCCGTACTTGCTCTCAGCTTGACATTCATTGATAACGGCGGGGCTGAAAACAGTTTTGATTTTCCAGTGGTACTATCGAACGTTACTCAGATGACATATAATATGGCTCTTCTTACATGCGGCACATTGCTTACGATCTTTATCGGTGTCTCATACAATAACAGGATGAGTTATTACGAGATCATGGCGGGTAATCCTCCGCACAAGATCATCCTTTCTAAGACTTTGTCAACAGGTTTCCTGTCTTCTGTGATCGTATATGTTCCGACAGCGATCCTTCTTCTGGTCTCATTCATCAAGAACGGAAAGGGATCGATAGAAGATCCGTTGATGGTATTCATCATCCTGTTCGTGGTCACACTTCATACAATGTTCAGTTTTATCCTGTATGCGATGCTCGGACGAAATCTCGTTATCGCATCGTTTATACCGTATATAAGATTGGGAATCCTGGATCTTATCGTTTACTTGCTGATCGCTCAGGAGTTTTCGGAGCATGTGGATAACAAGCTTTTATATATAACGACAAACTCGCAGATGGCTCATCTTATGAATATGAGCGGAGACAGTAAACTTCTTCTGATCGTTTTGCTCTCATCTGTTGTTGAGTGCGCTGTCCTTTATATTTTGGTATACTTTGTCTATAAGAACAGATTATTCAAGTAATAAGATCAGGAGGACGGAACTATGGATATCGCATTGATCATCATATGTTCTGTCCTCTTTTTAATTGCAGTAATTCTTCTTGTAAGACTTCTCGTCATCAAAAAACAGATCAGGGATTTTTCCAAAGACGTAAAATATATCGTCGAAAATGATACTAAGGAACCCATCAAAGTATCGAGCAGGGACAAGGACATAATCGAACTTGCAAAGGCCCTGGACGAGCACGTTGACAGAGCAAGGAACGAGTACGCTTCTTATGTGAAAGACAGGGAGAGAATAAACTATCTCGTAAGCGGGATATCACATGATTTCAGGACACCTCTTACATCATCATTAGGTTACATTCAGCTTATCGAAAAATCCGGTGAACTTAAAGATCCTAAAAACGTTGAATACTTCAAGATAATCAAGGATAAGAATAATTATCTTAAGATGTTGTCTGATGATTTTTTTGACGTATCAAAACTCGCACTCAATAAAGACCGTAAAAAAGATATAAAAGAGATCGAACTTTCAAGGCTTGTTGAAGAAGAACTTCTTCAGTATTACGACAGGATCAATGACAGAAATCTTAAGACAGATATCGTTGTTGAAAAAGGAATAAAGATCATGTCTGAACCTTTGGATGTGACGAGAATAATAGATAATCTTTTATCGAATGCTTCAAAATATTCTGCATCATTTATAAACGTAAAACTTGAAGGAAAAAAATTCAGTGTTGTTAATGATATTCAACCTGAAAATGACTTCGAGATCGATCGCGTTTTTGAGTTGTTTTATCAAGGCGGAGTGAGAGGTCAAAAGGGCAGCGGTGTCGGTCTTTACGTAGTGAAATGTCTCGCTGATGATCTCGGTTTTGAAGTTACTGCGAACAAGAAAGATAACATGTTTGAAATAACGTGCGTTTTCGATGATGAAAAAGCATTGTGAATATGAACAAAGGAACGAATTTTGATGTTGTTTTTTTACAAACAATCGTAAAAAAATTATTAATTCGATATCATAAACCGCATAAAATCTTGACATAAAAAGTTAGGAATAATAATGTAAGCATATAACCACACTTTTATGGAGGTATTTTTATGGCAAGCACAGATAAAGCAGCAACACCTGCTAAGCCAGAGGAAGTAAAGGCAGCTCCTGCAGCAGCAGTTGCTCCTAAGACAGAAGTTAAGAAGGCAGAGGCTAAGAAGCCAGCAGCTAAGAAGCCAGCAGCTAAGAAGCCTGCAGCTAAGAAAGCAGCAGCTAAGAAGCCAGCAGCTAAGAAGGCAGCAGCTAAGCCAGCAGCTAAGAAGGCAGAGGCTAAGCCGGCAGCTAAGAAGGCAGCAGCTAAGCCAGCAGCAAAGAAAGCAGCAGCTAAGCCAGCAGCAAAGAAGGCAGCAGCTAAGAAGCCAGCAGCTAAGAAGGCAGCTAAGAAGCCTGCTAAGAAGGTTGTTAAGAAGCTCGGCAAGATCATCTTCGAGTTCGACGGCAAGCAGATCGCTTACAAGGACATCGAGAAGAAGGCAGCTAAGCTCGGCGGCGATGTTTATGTAGTTGCAGCTGAGAAGAAGATCTACGATGCAGACGGTAAGGCAGTAGCTCTTTTCTAATCTGATTCAGGATATAAAAATAGGAGTTGCAAATTGCAACTCCTTTTTTATTGCTTAGATTTCCATCTATATAGGTATCTGTCGATATTACTTAGATAGTTTTCTCTTTTGCTTTGAGTTGATTATCGAGAAATAAATTATGCACATAACGATGCCGATCAATGTTGCCAAAGGAGCAGCCTGTCCGATATATGTCAGTGATGCATTCGGTCTTATACTCATTATATACGAAAATGGAAGACGTATCATAAATGACTGGATAAGACCCTGTATCATAACAAATGTTGATTTGGAATGACCGTTAAAATATCCCAGGAAACTAAAAAGTATCGAAGTGATGATAGCTTCCGGTGCAAAGCCTCTTAAGAACTCTGCAGCTCTTTTAATGTATTCTGGATTATCAGTAAAGATTGATGCCGGGATATCGCCGTGAAGGAATGTGATTATCGCTACAGGTAGCCCGATTATGATACCTATTATCATTCCGATTCTCATT
>JAGCGK010000095.1 GCA_017649645.1 Clostridiales bacterium
CATGCTATGTGGATTTTTTGACAAGGTGTTTATTGACTGGTACTGGGTAGGACATACTAAATCATGGATAATTCCCGGTACAGAAGATCTGATGCCATATATTAATAAGAAGGTATGGGTCAAGAAGATCGTAGCAGTTGTAGTACTTTATCCACTACTCGCAGCACTTTTGTCGTGGATAATGTGTCTGATACTGCACTTGTAAATCTTGAATTATTCGAGAGAGGAGCAATCCCGGCTCGTATTGTATAATGGAACATATAATAGACAGCATAACACACCAATTGCTAAGGCAGATACAGAAACATGATAAGAAATGCAGAACCAAAAGACCTATCCAGGATTGCCGAGATTCTGGTGTTTACAAAAAGAATAAAGTACCGATCAATCTTTCATAACGATGAATACTCTTTTAATGAGTTACAGGTAGTTAAGGTCGCCGATGAATTCAAGGATCCGGAACTCCTCGATAAAGTCTGGATATACGATGATGGTATAGTTAAGGGAATGATCCATCTAGAGGAAAAAGAGATCGCGGAATTATATGTAGATTACTTCTTCTGGAAAGAGGGCATCGGATCTAAGCTGGTAGAATTTGCAAAAGAAAAGTTTGATTCTAAGTTCGTATGGACCCTGGAGAAGAACGAAGACGCCATTCGTTTTTACGAGGCGCATGGCTTTAAGCTTAACGGGAAAAGGCATTTAGAAGAAGGTACACCTGAATATATCGTGATGTTGGAGAGAGACTGAAATTATAATAGTGAGTGGAACATTATATAGACAGTAGAATGAATAGGAGTGTTTTTGAGATAGAACCTTGAAAGCCCTTATTTTGTTGAACGATGCACCATTTTTGGAGTATCATTCAGGCTAAGAGACTTAAGTCCGTCAGAGAGTATCAGGGCAAGGGCCCGACATTCTGATAACAGAACTGATATTTATAAGGGAGCCGCTTTGATTAAGTGGCTCTTTTTTATTGACAGGGAAGGTCTATGTTATATAATATATATGAACAATTGCTCATATATTCATATAAGGTGAAAGGGGATCCCTATGATTTCTATCGGTCTGTATCAGGTTATTGCGAAAGTTTACGATATTCTCGATGTCACTTACTTCAGGAACAAGGATAACAGTCCGAGAACAGAAGTCCTTAACAGGATAAAAGGGAACGAGAGGATACTCGATCTTTGCACAGGTACAGCTACAAACGCGATCAATATAGGAAAGCATAGACCGAGCACAGAGATTACAGGTGTAGATCTGTCAGATAAGATGCTTGGGGTCGGCAGGACCAAGATAAGAAAAACAGGACTTACGAATGTTGCCCTGAAAAGAATGGATGCCACGGATCTTACATTCGGCGCAAGCACGTTCGATGTGGTACTTATCTCTTTGATACTTCACGAGCTTGAAGACGATCTTGCAGGAAGGCTTATAAGGGAAGCAAAGCGCGTGCTTAAGGAAGACGGAAGGATAATAGTAACGGAGTGGGAGCGGCCTCGAAAAGCTTCGCAGAAAGTGCTTTTCGCACCGGTTGCTATCTTGGAGCCTAAGCCTTACAGGAGCTTTATTCGTAAAGACATGTACCGCTATTTTGAAGAATACGGGCTTATGGTTGAGGAGTATATTCACTGCGACTACTCGAGAGTACTGGTGCTGAAGAAAGAAGAGCAGAATGAAACGCCTTCGGATATGCGTTATCTTGAGCAGACGAAGATGCTCGAGTTGAACGATGCACCATTTTTGGAGTATCATTCAGGAAAAGCCCCGTAAACGGGGTTTTCACTTTTCTTCGCCAACAAATCTGGTGTTTGTATTATTAGGATATATGCTGACATCCATAAGCGGATCGGATTTGTCGCATAAATTGTTATCAAGAGACATTTACCCAGATGATATAATTATCTTGTCTGAGGGAGTGATCCCTTAGTCAAGAAAATAATAGTTTGTCTTGATAAATGATTGGAGGAAACGCGTGAAGGTGTTGCTGTTTTGTTGTAAAGGATTTGAAACTATGGAGTTTGCACCATTTGTTGATGTGATGGGATAGAACATAATATAATAGTTTTCTTATCTGATTTATATGGAAAAGAAGCAAACAACTAATGAAGAGAAGCCGGTTTCCGCTGAGATCCGCAAGCTTGAATCGCAGATTAAGAGAAACCATGTCGCTGTAGTCATTATCCAGTTCTTTGTGGTCGGAATCGTGGCAGGAGCTGTTTACGGACTGATCAAGGCCGGGATAGGTGTGTTTTTCGGCCTTTTGTTTTTTGCTGCAATTCTTGAAGGAATTGCATTCAGTCTTATCAGAGAGAACAAGGGCGTCAAAAAGCGTCTTGAAATAGAGAGAACGCGCCCGCTATTTTCACCCATGTTCGCTGTTTCTTTATACAAAAACAAAGGCTACACTTACGATATTGCACGTGAGTTGTATTGTAAGCAGACAGGCAGGAAGGCGGAAGATCTTTCGAAGGAAGATGAGTCTGTCATTTGGCAGTACTCATATGGTGATTTTACGTATCTGCTTATGTGGATCATAGAGAATAATTATTTTCAGCCGACGAAAGATTTTGATGAAGACGATGCGCTTGAAGCTAAAGATCTAGTCTCTAAAATCAAGCGCAGAGAAGAATTTCCGACCGCATATTTGGAAGCGTATGAAGGATACTTTATGGAGGATTCGGTCAAGAAGAAAGCCCGTGCTTTTGTCATCGGATACTATAAGGATTTCTACGAGAACGAGGTTAGAAAGTTTGTGAAGGAAAAACTAAATTCTGAGCTGTATGGTTTTCCGTTTCGTTGGGAAGATTATGATGCCTTCAAGGTGCATATTGATGAAGCCTATCAGAAATGGACGGATGCAGTATAAAAATCAGATGTTAATCTCCCTAACCAAAACTTCAACAAGTCCGGGTTTTCTTTAACAGCTATATTATACTGTGTTTTTGACAAAAACATGGTATTCTTCTGTTAAAGAACTAGTACAGAATATCAGGAATTAAATAAACTAACAGAGGCTGGCAAATGCCAGCCTCTGTTGTGCTTATCATTATAGATTTCAGATGAATTGTATACGGAGTACCATAGTACTGTTTCACTGTTTTTCAAACTGTGGATGCCAGGAAGCGAACTGCACGAGCTGTTCTTCTGTTCTGTGATAATATCTCTGGTCCTTATCGAGCATTGCGATCTTTGACATCTCTTCATCTGTAAGCGTGAAGTCCATGATATTCAGGTTGTCTTTTATATGATCTGTATTCTTGCTTCCCGGGATTACAACAAATCCCATCTGGGTATGCCAGCGAAGGATTATCTGGGCAGGACTCTTACCGTATTTCTTTCCAAGCTCAGCGAAAACAGGTTCGTTGATAAGCGACTTGTCACCGTGACCCAACGGATACCAGCTCATGAGCTTGATATCATACTTATCAAGTGTCTTGCGTAGCTCTTTTTGTGTGAAGTAGGGATGTGCTTCAACCTGGATGAACTGAGGTACTATCTCCCACTTTGTCTGAAGCTCTTCAATGTATTTGCCTTCAAAGTTCGAGATACCGATGCTCTTTGCTTTGCCTTCCTTATATGCCTTTTCGAGCTGGCGGTAACCTGCAAGCCAGTTGCCTGCGGGCTGATGGATATAGAGGAGGTCAACATAGTCGACGCCAAGTCTTTCGAGTGTCTCATCGACCGCATTGGAATTCTCGTATTCACTTGGCCAGAGCTTGGTTGAGAGGAAGACTTCATCACGGTTTAAGCAGCTTGCTTTGATGCCTCTTCCGCAGGCTCTCTCGTTGACATAAGCGTTAGCAGTATCCACGAGTGAGTATCCCATCTTAAGAGCTTCCCTGACACTGTTTTCAGCGTCAGAAGGTGTCAGCATAAATGTTCCGATTCCTACTGCAGGGCAATTAATTCCATTGTTAAGTGTTACGTATTCCATTTTGAATTCCTCCTTTATTCTTTCTGCTGTGAAGGATCCTGCATCTTAATGACTTTTGCAGGTACTCCTCCGACTACTGCATATGCAGGTATGTCCTTTGTTACTACAGCGCCGGCTGCAACTACGGCGTATTCTCCGATCGTGACACCCGGACAGATCGTTACATTCATTCCGAGCCAGGCATTCTTTTTCACCAGAACTTTTCCGTAAGTGTATTTGGTGTGCCGTTCGTTCATATCGTGATTGATGGAAGCAATACGGAGTCCCGGTGCAGACATTACACCGTCCTCGAATTCGATGCCACCGGAAGCGGAAAGGATAGCCGAGTGGTTGATGAAAACTCCTTTGCCGAATTTTACACGGTTTCCGAAATCGCATATGAACGGAGTCAGTATCCTTACATCATCAAGTTTTCTTCCGAAGAGTTCTTCCAGGTATCCGACATAAGCAGGATCATCAGGCGTGCAGGCGTTCGCCTTTGCACAGAGAACTCTTGCTCTCATCATCTCTTCAACAGCTTCCCTGAAGTAAGGTTCTCTGTTGTCAGTCGGACCGCCCTTGTCCATCAGTTCATATACATAACCTTTTGTGTATTCCATATCAGATATCTTCTCCTTAGATCTGTCCGTTTGCAGCAAGCCATTTCTTAACAGCGTCTGTTGAGCTTGCCGCCTGGGAACCTGTGATCGAAAGTCCTTTCTTAACATCAGCGCCTTTTGCGTACTTCTTAACATCGCGTTCTGAAGATCCCATTCCGCTGCCTTCGTTTGTACAGAACGGAAGGACCGTCTTGCCAGAGAAATCGTACTTTTCAAGGAAGGTTGTAACAGCCATGGGTACCGTTCCCCAGTAATTGGGATATCCCAGTATGATGGTATCGTAGCCGTCGATACTGTCTATATAGGATGTTAGCTCGGGACGTGCATTATCTCTCAGATCCCTCTTAGCTTCGTCTATGCAGATCATGTAAACAGGCGAATACGGATTCTTCATCTCGATCTTGAAAGTATCCGCACCGGTCAGTTCCTTCATGATCCCTGCCACGATCTCGGTGTTGCCGACCTTAACGTATCTCATCGCTCCGCCAAAGTAGTTCTCGTCAGCTCTCGAAAAGAATGCTATCAATGTCTTTGCCATATATTCCGCCTCCGTTATTGGTTTTCTATGTTTACATTCTCACATCATACCGATAAAATATCCAATAGAAAGACTAAATATCCGATTTAAAAATTAAATAGCATGCGGAGCCGTTATGAACACTAAACAGATAGATTATTGTATTGAACTTGCCAAGACACAGAACTTCAGCAGAGGCGCTGAGAATATGTTCGTAAGCCAGCCCACCTTCTCCTACCAGATCAGGTTATTGGAGGAAGAGGTAGGTTTCTCTATTTTCGAGAGGAACGGCAAAGGAGCATCGCTTACGCCTGCCGGACAGCAGTTCGTTTCCTATCTGACCGGTATGCGCGAAGAGATGAAGCGTGCGATCGAACAGGGGCAGAACTTCAGCGCAAAATATAATGACAACATCTCCATCGTAATGATGGTGCGCCAGGCTTTGTATTTCCTTCCTGAAGCCATCCGCGTATTCGAAAAAGAGCAGCCCGGTGTTCAGATCACACCTATGTTCAATTACGGCCATGGACTTGAGAGTTTCCTGAAAAACGAAGCTGACATCTTTCTGGG
>JAGCGK010000096.1 GCA_017649645.1 Clostridiales bacterium
GAACGGCTCGACTTTCTTCGGTTCGAAGGTCGTAAACGACATCAAGAAGTTCAAGAAAAAGTGCGGCTGCATAATCGCAAACAGATATGATCCGGTCTTGGACGATGTTAAGGATAAAGTCTACACGAGAGATCTTTTTAAAAGAGACTGATGGTCACTCATTCACAAGATCGACAAAGCAGTATTCCGAGATGGTGCCGCTCCTGAAGGCAATGGCCCAGTTGGACATGCCTGAGGTAACTATGAATGTCGTGCCGCCTCTTTTCTCGAGGCCGTATGTGGCGTCGTTGATACCGAGGATCTCGGCGATCTGACCTATCGGCAGCATGTGTCCGCCGTGAGTGTGCCCCGCGAGCACCAGATCGCATCCCGCCTTTTCTTCGGCGTCATAATCATTAGGCTGGTGATCAAGGAGGATCGTATAGTATGATGGGTCCACATCCTTCATCAGTTCATCCATGGAAAGACGCTCCATGCTCTTGTCCTTGCGGCCGATGATGCAGTATTCGTCATTGATGTAAGACACCTCGTCCTCGAGCACGGTCACGCCGTTATCGCGTAGGGCATCAAGAAGTTCGGCATAAGTAAATCCGCGAAGCTTGTTGTTGCTATCGTCGTGATTGCCCGGTACGTAAAACACACCGTATGTTGTCTTTATGCTGCCCAAAGCCTGACAGCACCGGATCATGTCATCCCTTTTGGTGTGCTCATCAACATAATCGCCGACGATCACCATTATGTCGGGATCCTGCTCTCCGATCTTTTCCACGTATTCTGCGAATTCCTCGCTGCCGAAGCTGGAGCCGATATGAGTGTCCGCGATAAAAGCGATCTTCATTGGCGTTCTGTCGGTCGTGACAGTGTAGTCCGTCTCGTACAGATAGTGAGCCAGGAAGAACGCGATGCTCAGGTAAGTTACCGTAAGTATGACGGCAAGAAGTGACGAGAAGATGAAGGAGTATATCCTTCTTTTTCGAAAAATATCAGCAAACTTCTCGGCCTTGGCTGATTTGTGTTTCCTGACCAGGATCAGATTGATTATACCCAGGATTATCTCCAGAAGGCCCCAGAACATGAAAAGATGAAGGACCGGAATGACCCAGAAGTAGGGGCTCACGATACAGAGTACCACGATGAGGAGTATCGGAGCTGCGGCGATGACCGAAGCCCGGATCTTGTCTTCCTTCGTGACTTTCTCTTTGCCGTGCAGGGCCAGATTCCTGACGCGCAGAAACAGATAGCGCAGTCCGAGGACCACTATCGCCAGGATCAACAGCACCAATAACGGCATCAGATAGATAAAATTCATAAACCCTACTCTTGCCCGCCATGTCATGGGACGGACATTCAAACTCAAGATGATTATACAACCGTTTAAGAGAGAGGTGTGTATCATCTTGATGACAGATGTTATGGAAAGAATTGTCAATTATTCATATCGTCTGTCTTAGTCCCGCAGACATGACACTCGGTCTCGCCTTCCAGAAGACCAAATCCGCACTTTTGGCAGAATCTCTTGGGTTTTCTCATCACTGTCTTGGTATTCCAGTTTGGTTCGTCATCGAGAAAAGAGGGAGTAAGATCAGGGATCTTATCTTCCGTTTTTCTTCTTCTGTCGAAGGTTCTTCTTCTGTTCTTTTCCGTTTCAAAATTGCTGACTACCTTGTAGCGTTCACATGCAGCACTCATACATTTCCCGCGGATATAAACAGTCAGGATGATCCACGCTGTTGTAAGAAACGATAGCACCAAAGAAGACATATCCACAAAATTTCGCTGACCGAATATGATCATAGTCCTTATCGGGAAATAAAGTCCGGTAACCAAAGAGATAAACAGATAAGTATTAAATTTATTCTTGATACAGTAATATCTGAAAAAAGTAAGAAGCGAGAAGACAAAAGCCATTACATAAAGATAAAACAATGTGGTCTCTGAACTTTCACCGCTCATCCAGCTATAGATCGGAAGTACAAGCACACATGCGATATGAAGGGCAAAGAAAGTGATATACCCTATTCTCTTTTTCTCACCATCCACATGAAGAATAGCAGGAAACCTGTTAAGTTCCTGCTGAAAAAACAACTCGCGATCCAGGATAACGTCAGTCATATTCCTTTTTTCCTTATTCCGATAGTATCAATGATCCCCGATATGATTCTACACCATGAAATCTGATCGGTATATATTTTTTATCTCGAAAACAAGGTCGTTTGCCCCACTTTGAAGTTTTTTTATTTTTTTCGAAAAAGTTTCGAATAATTCCCATGACCTGTGTGTCATATAGGCAGATGCACAAAATGCAAATACCTATAACATGAAAGGGAATAAAGAAATGAACATCAAAAACATCATCTTAAAAACGGGAACTTTTTGCCTGGCAGCAATCCTCGGTGCGGCTTGCTTCTCAGTGCCGGAAAAGGTCAACGCGTCACCAGTTCCGGGATCAGGACTAGTGAAGCTCAGCAATGATATCCTTAAGGTCCCGAAGGTCACAGAAGCAGTTCTTAATCCTGTGCCTGAGAAGAAGGAATATAAGAGCACTTATACGATCTCGGCCGAGAGCTATGAGACCGACAGATTCAACGCTCATACTATCATCGCTAACAAAACAGGAACATGGTACATACTCTGCAACTATGGCGGCGGAAGAGTGCTCGTCAAGGACTCCGATGCTGAAGTAGTCGTCGGAAGAACATATGTGTCCAAGAACTCTGCGATAAAGATGGATCTGACTAAGGGAGAAACCTATACCTTAACCGTAGATCAGATAAACACGGATATCGGTCTTTTAATAATCGAGCCTAAGGATGTTATCGATGTCTCGAATTACAACTACATCAGTGATCAGACAGAATTCAAGGGCATGACGAATACTTATACCTACACTCCTTCTGAGACAGGCAAATATGCTTTTGTATTGGACAGCGTTACATCGCCATCCAAGAACCCGATCTCCATCTACGTTAAAGATGCAAACGGAAATACTCTGAGATCTGCTACCAACATCGCAGCAGGAAAGATGATAAGCGCTGATCTTACAAAGGGTCAGAAATACACTATTACTGTAACAGGCAACGACACAACGACTTTCGGTCTTTCATATAACCTCGTGAAAAAACCTGACATCACAGGCTACACCAGAATAGATGACACACAGTCATACAACGGCTGCATCAACACATATTCCTACAAGGCGTCTTATGACGGTGCATACTACTTCGCCCTCGAGAGCCGGGGATCTGCTCTTTCTCTCGATGTCAAGGACAGCAACGGAAAATCTATCAAGAGTCTTGATTTCGTCACTACAAAGCTC
>JAGCGK010000097.1 GCA_017649645.1 Clostridiales bacterium
ATGGGAAGGACCGATCTGTTCTTACGAGAAGCTTTACGAACTTGAACACGCTATCATAGGGAGAATCAAGCCTATGGAGAATGAACAATGCTAGACAATCTATTCAGACCACTAATCAACAACAAGATGCTGAAAGAGATCCTTAAGATCTATGATGAGCGTTGGACTTATGAAAAAGAGCAGACCAAGCCCGACGAGTTTTGGACCAAAGTTTCCTTCGGATCGAACTACATGTACTATGGCGGATTTGGGGGAGGAACTTCTTTTGACGCTCTAAAGGAGATGGATGCTGAATATCTGACGACCGAAGACCATCACTACTGGATCCTCGGCAAAATGATCCTTGAAGTGAACGGTAAGCCGATGTTCTTCGTTCGCAGACCAGAGCTCGTCAAAGATCCAGATGAGAAAGCGGAATGGAAGGGCACTATCTACGCAGAAGTGAAGCTCATTCCGACTCAAGAGAATATCGAGCTTCTAACGGCTATGGCTAACGAAGGCTTCGGCATCGCAGTCTCGCTGACCGGATCCTTCTCAGGAACGTTCCAGTATGACCATCTTCATATCTGGGACGACGATCCTGGCCAGATGAAGATGACTAAGGCTAAGGTTATCCAAAACCCGTTCGCTCCTAAAGAAGACTAAGGAAAGAGGAAGATATGATTAAACGTGAACTGACAAATCTTGAAGAGAGGCTATACGACTTTTTAGACTATGCCGATGGCGTTCTAGAGTATGACGTTTCTCAGAAGTCTTGGGAAAGACTGCGTGAAGCGATGAAAAAGTGCAAGGAAGACTGCAAGGTGAAATACGGAGTCATCAACAACGGCTACTCGCTGCATGTCGAACTGCCCTTCGACGTAGACAAGTACATGAAAAAGCCGAACAATCTCATGCAAGATATGAAAGAAGATCCTGCAGCGAACAAGCTCGGCGAATTCATCGTCAACCAGCTCGGAATCAATCTAGTCTCTGTCGACTCTATAAAGGTCAAGAGACAAGAGGATAACCAGATCACTGATATTCATATCTCGTTCATTCCAGCTTAAAATCTGTAAAATCGAAGAAAAATGTGGTGCAAGGCTATTTAGTTTTGCACCACATTTTTCTAGATTGTACAAAAACAAGAGGAACTTATGAGCGAAGAAACTAATGCCGAACCCACCATGCGCTTCAGAAAAGTGTCTATGGATGAAGCGAATGACTGGGAACGTAAGGAATGGGCGACCGCTAACGAAGGAATCAATCTCTACTTCGTACCTAAGCTCATGGAATATGAGCACCTCAAGAACTGGTACATTCCGAACATTCTCCAATGGCACACGCCTAACGTCATCGACGGCGGAATCATGCTGTCCGTCGCAGTACATGAGGAAGAGGTCTACTCGAACGAAGACTGGGGTTGGGTAGCTCAACCGTCGAACAGCATGGAATTCGTTCTCGGCAAAGACTCTTTCATCGGCATGATGACTGTGTACTCGAGAGCTTCCATCGACCGGAACTCTGATGCGCTCTATCATCTTCACATCAATCCAGTCACGAAGAGCGTCTTACTCGACATCGTATCGAATCCAGAAGACGAGCAGATGAGACTGTGGCTCATCAAGAACGATATGCACGGCGTAGTATATCAGCGTAAGCTGAATCCGAATACCTTTGGACAACGTGTCGTTCTCAAGCGTTTCCAGAAGGATGACTACAACATTGAACTTGACGAAGAGCTCCACAACTATACTGATATTGAAGATCCAGCAGTGATCGAAGAGATCAAGAGC
>JAGCGK010000098.1 GCA_017649645.1 Clostridiales bacterium
AAGCCTCGAATCGCTCAGTATCTTAAGCCGGGTGAGCGCGTGATCCTCTATGATGATGACGGACTTTTCTCACACGGTAAGACAGGCGTTGTATTAACTGATAAGAGAACTCTCAAGATCGAGAAGAAAAACATCCTGGATATTCCTCACACGAGTATCCCTTATATCCGCTTCGGTTACTCATTCGGAGTACCGGATATTAAGCTCGGTGAAGAGTATTCAAATGATCTCGGAATCTTCAATTCACAGTATGAGCTTCTTGGTACTGTAACTGCTTTGATCTGTGCATCCAGTTTTGAAGCAACACCTGACAGACCTAAGATGAGACTCATAATGTAAAGGCAAGTAAGATGAAGAATATATGCTGATGATCGTTTTCGGATCGGATGAATAAAGGAGATAAAGAAATGAACGAACTATGTAAGATAATCAAGGAAACGACCGTACCGAATTTTCTTAATATCAGGACGTCGATCAAATCCTATGACAGGAACGCGATCTGTTATGGTGCGCCATGCTGGAGGTGGGTATATCATGCCCTTCATTCGGCGGACAAATGGTTTATAAATCCGTTCGATTATGAGGAGCCTTCTTTCCATGTCGAAGGATTGGATGACCCTGAGAAGCCTTGCTCGGTGGTGCTTACTGACGAGCAGCTTTTGGAGTATCTGGATGCGGTCGAGAAGAAGACTTATGAGTACCTGGATTCGCTGACTGACGAGATGCTCTATGAGAAGCCTGACGGGTGCAGGTATACGAGGATGGAATTGATCTTAAGACAGTTCAGGCATATCTCGTTTCATACGGGAGTTTTGAACGGTCAGACGATGCTTAGTACAGGCAAGTTTCCGATGTGGGTTTCCGAGACTTCGAAGTATGTGGATGACGGGGAATTTTTCGGAAGGTACAGGAAAGGAAAAGTTCAGCTGTAAGCATCTTTAGGTTTTCTTTAGGATTCGTGAAGAATTTACTTAAAGCGTTTGTATATTCTTAACTGAAGAAAGGAGAGAATATATGACTGAACAACTTAAGATAGAGGGCTACAAATTCAGGCACTCCATATGTTTTTATGCGATGCTGATCTGCGGTCTTGCGATCACTATCAGCGCCGGATATGGTTACGTGGCAAAGTCTCACGTGACTGATCTGATGAGGGCATTCAACGAGGAAGTGCCGGACGTATCGATCTTTTTCCTCCCAACCTTGTTCACGGCCTGGTACATAGGAGCGAACTTCAGTAACAGAACCGTACAGCATGATGTCATCACCGGACATTCCAGATTATCCATAATCATCTCGAGAGCGATTCCCTGCATCTTTGCAGGCATTGTTATCCAGGCTCTGGAAGTTACTTCCTTAATCCTGACCATGGGTTCAAAGCTGGGCTTTGACACATTCGATATGTCACTTAGAAATCTCGCGTGGATCGGTACCGTTGTCCTTCAGATCGCTGCACTCGAATGCTTCCTTGTCTTCATAGGATTCCTGTGCTGTAGCCTCCCTGTGGGGATCATCGCGACGTTGATCACGGAATTTGTAATGTGCAACATAATGCGTAACTACGTAACGCAAGCCTGGTACAAGTATTCATTCTTCCACCTGGCAGAATCAACGGAAACTCCCGTGCTCATCAAGAGCGCCGTAGTAGCAGTTATCAGCATCCCCGCACTGATAGCGCTTGCTTACCTCGTCTTCCGTAAAAGAGAGATCTGATTACCCCATACCCAAACCTTCCTAAATACACCTAAGGCTGTCTCTTATATCAGAGGCAGCCTTTGATTATTGTGGGATACTAACCTATTCGGGGCTTTTCTTAAGTTAGGTTAGTGTAACCGAATTTATCGGATCATTTGATCTCGAATTCGAACTTGCCGTTCGATAATTCACCGTCACTCTCGATGATGATATAGGTCTTGCCCTTCTTCAAAGGCTCACTATTATCATCGACCTCCTCGCCTGACTCGATAGAGAAAAGCTCGGTCTTGGTTCCGTCATTATCGTAGTAAACTTTGACCGACCCGTCTTCAAGTTCACCTTTATATCGGATGCATTCATCATCGTCACCCTTAAGGTTGAGCACATAGGTTCCCTTAAACTTGTAGAAACTCAAAGATCCCGAATCCGAGAAACCCGTATGAACCATAGCTGTTGCCATAAAGTGTGATGAATATTTACTGCAGCCCGGCAGAAGCAGACAGATTATAAGCAATGGGATTACCAAAAACGATCTGAACTTACGCATGGAATAAAACCCTCCGTTTCCTTATTCTCATCCGTATGTTACCTCTCGAAAACATTTGTCGACAGTGACCCTGGTCATAACAAACCATGACCGTGGTCATGTTTTATACTTTGCGTACGAGAAGCTCCACGACAAAACCGTTGTCATTATAGTAGTTCATGCCGCCGCCCTGCTTTTCCATATAAAACTTAACGAGGAAGAGTCCCAGGCCGTAGCCGCTCTTATCCTCAGCATTCTTTCCTCTGGCGAATTTCTCCACGATTATCGGAATATCTTCTTCGCTGACACCCGGGCCAAAATCTCTTATCTTAACCTTGACGAAGCTATTCTTGGAACCGTCATTATTCGGTACTCCTTCAGTCTCAGAGAAACTTACGTGGATATCTGTTCCCGCATACTTAATGGAGTTACCTATGATGTTGTCGATGACCTGCTTCATGCGAAGTTTGTCGATATACAGGAGGCACTCCTGGATGTGGTTATCGAATACGATGTTCACATAATCGCGTGAGCTAACAAAGAACTCTTCGATCACAGTGGATTCGACTTCCTTAGGATTTACGCTGATCTCATCGAGTTCATCTTCAGATGCTCGAAGAACATTGTCGACCAGTTCGTTGATAACATCTGATTTATCCTTGATATAACCGATCTTCTCGATCATGTCTTCTGCATCTTTAACTTCGTCAGGGTTACCGTTTTTAAGTTTCATCCTGTACTTCATGTCGAGGACTTCGCAGGTCGCTCCGATAGTTGCTACAGGAGTCTTAAGATCGTGGCTTAATTCAGCGACCATGACTCGCTTGGCTTTTTGTGCTTCCAACTCGCTGTTCTTGGAGCGCTTGAGCTCCTCGCACATCATGTCGAAGCTCTCGGTGAAATTGTTGAACGGATTATTCTTACGAAACGGAAGCTTAACATCCAGATTTCCTTTGGCGAGTTCGGAAGCGAACTGTTCCATATCCTGAACAGGCTTTACCTGGAAACGCCAGATCAGCCAGATAAGAATGTAGCCGATAATGAGGATGATTCCCCAGAATACGAGGACAGTGATAAAAAGCTGTGTTCTGCTCTGATCGTAACTGTTCTTAACAACGTTGACGATCTTTTTATACATCTCGAGTTCCTGATCGGTATAAGACACGGCATTTAGGACAGTCATGGATGCCCTGTTGTAGATTACCAGGAATGCCGTGAGAGCTGCCAGCATGAAGGCTGTGAATATGATCGCCGTGTTTCTTATGATCTTCATAGTTCGAGTATGTAGCCCGTGCCCCAGACAGTCTTGATAAGTTCCGGATCATTGGGGTCTTTCTCGAGTTTCTCGCGGAGTTTTCGAATATGGACATTAAGGGTGCCGTCACCGTAGAAGGAATCACCCCACACTTCTTCGAAGAGCTGCTCCTTGGTAACGATGGTATTCTTATGGTCGTAGAGGGTCTTAAGGAGAGCGAACTCCTTGGCCTTCAGAGTTATCCTCTCTCCGTTACGGATAACGGACATGGTGGACGGATCAAGCTTGAAGGCCTCATTAATGTCGTTAGCTTCGACTTTGTCAGGCACGGCGTTCTTGAGCTGCTCGGCCCTCTTAAGATTGACCTTGACCTTGGCAAGAAGGACCGATAGAGAATACGGTTTCTTAACGTAATCATCGCCTCCGATATTGAGTGCAACGAGAACATCATCGTCGCTTTGGCGCGCACTTATGAAGACGATCGGGAGCTTATAGTATTCCCTGATCTTCTTACAGACGTCAAAGCCCGTACCGCTTCCTAAGTTTATATCCAGAAGGATCACGTCAGCGGTGTTCTCCTCCAAAAAGGCGTAACAGGACGCAGCACTTGTTACGTACTGCGTCCTGACATCGAACATCTCAAAATATTCCGCCGTCATCTTGGCGAGTTCTGTCTCATCATCAACTATAAGACAATCATAATGCATGTTCTTCTGACCCTCCGTGATGCTTACATCTTAACACAAAACTTGGCGTTATTCTTCGGTGATCATCTCCACAGGTATGAGCTTTTTGACCTTAAGTCCTGCAACGGCAGATGTAAGGATTGCCACAAGGATGATGCCGAGAGCTGCCACGAGTATCCAGTGTAATCCGATGCCGAACTCTATCTTCTTTACTCCCGCGAAGGCCGTCATCATTCCTATCAGGCCGCTTCCTGCGAGTCTCGAGAACAGTCCTCCGATGATGCATCCTATAAGGATGGCCGGGATATTTGACAGCGCGATCTGTGAGATAAGACCACCGGATGTCATTCCGAGAGCCTTGCTTATTCCCATGCCCTTCCACTCGCGGGTGATCTTCGCTCTTACTACGAGTGATTCTACGAAGACTACAACAAGTATCGTCAGAACGGCAATGAGTACGCCTACTGCCGCGAATGTTGAACTAATTCCCGCGAGAGTGCCTCCGATAAGGTCGTCCGGGTTGGTGATCACCACTTCGATCCCCTTCTCTTTGGCGTACTCGTTTATGGTCTTCCTGATATCTTCGTATGTAGTACCTTCCTTAAGGATCATGGAATACGTGTCAGCACTCTCCCTTACTCCGAGCCTTTCAAAACCGTCGAGCGTCATGATCATGCTCTTGCCCATCATCTCGATCCTCTGGTTGATGCCTGTAACTACGAAGTCCTTGTTTACGCTGCCCTTCCTGATCGTGACCACGTCGCCGATCTCTGCCTTAAGCTCGTCGGCAACTACCCAAGTGAGCATGATCTCGTTCTCGCCGGAAGGCACCCTTCCGTCTATCATTACCATGTTGAGTGCCTGGTCACAGTCCTCCATGGCATAGGAGGAATATGAATATGAGATATCGTTATGCTCAGCCGTCAACGTTTCTGTCTGGGATACACATACTTTCTCTACCCCTTCCATTGCTCGAAAATCATCGCCCAAACCTGTCTCGGCTGAAGCCATGACATCACCGTAATCAAATCCCATCGATCTAATGAATTCCCCGTCAGGAGAAGACATGCTCTCTCCTGAAGAGATCGCGAAAACGACCGATATCAAAAGAATAGCGATGATAAGGACCATGACGATATTCTTTCTTAAGTTTCCGAAGGTATCTTTTAGTGACATAACGATCGGAACAGGAAGCTTTGTCTTCTCAAAGGTAAATCTGTTCTTCTTGAAGTTATGAGTGCTGATCCCTCCGCGAAGTGCATCAAGCACACTGATACCGATATATCTTCTGCTCATGATCCGAACTGCGATATACACAGGAAGAAGGATGATGACAGCAGTAACAACTGCTACACTCGAGTTGATCGAACTGTCCCATGTAATTCCCGCGATCTGCGTTAATGTATCGCTGAACGAAGAAACGGAAATAAATGATAATATGATTCCAATTATAGTTCCGACTATCTCCATGGACATGAGCTGTATCGTCAGTGCCCTTCGAAGTTCCTTGACCGTATAACCGCAGGCCTCCATGATACCGATATTCTTCATATTCCTTTGAATGAAGTTATTAACGCTGAATGAAGTTATGATGATCGATATCACGAGTACCAAAACGGCAAAGCTGAAGATAGTACTTCCCATGAACAGCGGCACGATCATATCCGCCATTCTTATTATCTGCCAATATGAATCCAGTGCGATCGAATAGTCATTTGCAGGATTATCAGCCTGATATCCTTCAACACGTGCACTGTAGTCGTCCGTTATGGTCTGCAGAAGGCTGTTATAGTCCTTGACCTCATGATCGACCTTAGCTTTATAGAAATTATATCTGTTGATATACGAAGTCTGATAGTTATTTCCCGCTTTAGCTGCCATCGCATCATACGCGGAATCAGAGATATAGTAATAATTAACCGAGACCGCATTGGCCGAACAGAAGATCGGATTTTCAGAATACCCTTTAACCTTATATTCAAAGATATCCTCTCCTACCCTGAAGACGACGGTATCCCCTACATCAAATTTTGTCTTTAAGGTATAAGGGATCAATATCTCATCATCAGCGAGCCTAGTATCATCCGGAATGACATCCAGCATCTCATTCTCGTTCGAACATTTCTCGAAAAAGCTCTGATAGTTCATGAACTCCTCTACATTCTTGTTCTTAAACTCGCAGTTCGAGAACAGTACCGGAGTTGCTTCATATGTATCTATCCCATTATTTGTCAACGTCTCTTCCATACACCTGGAAGCATCTTCATCATCCGCTACAAAGAAGAAGATATCAGGTCCGTTTACTTCTTCAAATTTCTTATCGAACAGCGTGCTTACCCCCATGAACACCGTAACGGAGTTGAAGATAAGCATGGAAGCAACTATCGCCATGATAAGAAAAGTGATCATGTCACCTTTCTGCTTCTTCATGTTATTCTTAACGATCATCCAAATATTACTCATATCAGACTCCCTTACCAGCCTTGTTCCTGAAGGAAACTCTTCAGTTTGTTGTGTCTCTCGAGTGCGATAGCCCTGTTCGGATTAGACTCATCCCTGTAGTCTCCCGCATACTTTCCGAGATCGATCTCATTGGAGATGACACCGTCCGACAGATAGATGACCCTGTTTCCTCTCTCAGCAGCCATAACAGTATGTGTAACCATTACGATGCTCTGACCGCCGTTATTCAGATCCGAGAGGATATCGAGTACGTGCGTTGTATTCTGTGAATTAAGTGCTCCGGTAGGCTCATCAGCAAAGAGTATCTTGGGATCATTGATGATGCCTCTTATTACCGCTACTCTCTGGAGCTGTCCTCCTGATAACTGAGTCGGAAATTTCTTGTAATCCGCTTCCGTGATCTCGACTTTTCCGAGAAGATCCTTGGCCTTATTAGCCAGCGCCTTTCTGTCCTTATTCTTAAGAAGTCCGCTGATCATAACATTATCCATGGCACTCATGGAATCATTAAGATAATTCTGCTGGAAAACAAACCCTGCATTGTTTCTTCTGAACAAAGCCAGTTTGTCATTCGAAAACCCAGAGATCTCGATCTCCTTGTTATCCACATAATAAGTAACTGTTCCAAGTGACGGTCTGTCCATTCCGGAGAGCGCATATAAAAGTGTGCTCTTACCTGATCCCGAGTTACCCATTACAACGGTAAAGTCTCCGTCGTAAATGGAAAGATTAAGATTTTTAAGTACGTGCTGCTGCACGGATTCGTTCGAAAATGTCTTACAAAGATCCTTTGCTTTGAGAATTGCTGTTTTTTCTGTCATGGTAAAACCTCCGTATCTCACCTTATGACACTACTATAGTCTAAGTGAGACCGGAGGTCTTAATCTGTTTCTTGCGTATTCCTTAACTGTTCCTTAATTCGTCAGAAGATCAGTGCGAGCAAAAGAAAAGGCCGGAAGATCCGGCCTTAACTTCGTATATGTGGGGGGCATCATTGAAGTGCTTTTCCGTCAGGAATGGTGTAAAGAGCAAAGCTGGAATGAGCATCAGCGAACGGCATGATCTCCTGTCCGATGTATAGGTCGCCTCCCAGGAAGAACATAACCATGTCTGTTCTAAGATCCGTCTCACTTAAGTCCTGTGCGATAAGGTCCGCGAACTCGTGGTCAGGGTTAGCCTGACCGTCGATGACCATCGGTGTTGAATCGGCACTTCTGTTGGTCATATATTTAACGGTTGCCTCTCTGGCGACTTCATAGAAAGATGCCTCATCGATACCTGCCATGGAAAGAAGTTCCTGATTACTGTAGACATGTCCGTTGGCATCAAAAGTGTATGCTTTGTAGAATCCGCCCCAGCTGTCAAAGCTATAGTCGATGAATATGCTGTAGATACCGTTAAAAGCATCAAATGCAATGTAGTCTACTAAATAGCCGTCCTTCTCGCTATTTATGGCGTAGAATTCAGCGAATTCATTCAATATCTGATTGTTCAAAGCTATGGCCTCTTCTGAATCCATACTTAACTGCGGGATCTTGAAATCATCACCAAGCCCTTCATCTACTGTATAGACAAATTTCGAGACTGACGGATAAGTGATCTCATCGGAAAGTGTCGGGGTGGTCGTGCTCTCCTGCTCTGAAATGTCGGTAATAGCCGGATCGACATCACTTGGTGCGGTATCAGCTGCTGATGTCTGCGACTCGCTCAGTGCGGCATCGGTATTAACAACTTCAGATTCACTCGTAACAGGATCCGATAACTTGACCGTGCATCCTGTGGCACCTATAGCGAGAGCTCCCGTTAGCATAGCTGAAGCAAGTTTAGAAGCGATTTCTCTTTTCATAATTTCATACTCCTTGTAAAAGACATCTTGATATTCTACGTCTGTAGAATTATCTTACGTGCCCATTCTACATATGTAGAACATTAATGTCAACACTCTTTTTCATCTTTTTCGAGAAGGAGCATAAAAAAGCCGGAGAACAGCGCCTCCGGCCGGGTTTGTTTAATAATCCGTAAAACGCAAGCCGAATATTGAAATTATATAAGTTACTTCATTACCCTCTTTACTTAGTGACAATACACATCTGTAGTCTCCGTTTTCGAGATTTATAAAGCGAGTCTCGGGTTCATCATCATTGAGCCCATCGTACATAACTGTATACTGGCTGCTCTCACATTTCTCGATCATCTTATCCAAGAATTCATTAGCAAGATCCAGATCTTCAAAGCACAAAAATATGTCTATATAATCATCCTCTGTAATCTCTATTATTTCACCCTCTTCATACTCATCATCTTCATGATCGTATATCATGACATTATTTAAACAACTGTTGACCATACTTATATATGACGCACTGTCAGTAATATCATCGAAATACCAGGAATATAAAGGGTTAAGACCTGCGACTGCGACACCATCCGGAATGATGAATCTGTCATAATACTCATCTCCGGTCATACCTACATGCACATGTAATGTCTTCCAGACATTCTCGACCATCTCATCCGGTGACATGCCGTCCATGGCTACATAGATAACTTCTTCTTTATCCTGGTTTTCAGCAGTTACTACACCGTCATTTTTGACGATTCCCGTTGTGATCTCAGACTGCATGGTCTTTTCTGTATAGATTTCAGTTGTTTCTTCAACGGTTGTCTCGGAGATCATAACGGGCACATCTGCTCCATCATCCCCTGCTTTTTTAATGAGAGTAAAGATGACTGCCATCAAAACACCGGCTACGACGAATCCCGTAGCTACATAAATGATTCCCTTCTTTGACATAAATTCTGTTCCCTCCGTGATCGTTTGCGATCCTTTTCTTTTTTTGATGGATGCGGACAGATCCTTAAGGGAAGCCGGCATAGGTTTGATCGGTACCTGCTCGGCTTCTTTCATAAACAGCGCTGTTAAGAACGGTTGTGCCATGGTGAATAATTTAGTGTTGTTGCTTTTTTCATATTCCTCAACCTCCCTCTTGATCTTTTTCTTGGCAAAGTTGAGACGCCACAGGACTGTACCCTGCGGTATTCCGAGAGCCATCGCGATCTCTTTGGTGCTCATCTCGTCAAAGTAAAACAGGATGAGCGTCCTTCGCATATCATCGGACAACACTTTCTCGATGATATCCATTACGATCTTTCTGGTCTCGGCAGATTCGACGATAGATGCAGGCAGGAAATCATCCGGCACCGCTTCCACGTTCTCCAGGATCTCAGATTCAACTGTGTCCGTTCTCGCACTCCTCAGTTGGTCCAGGCACTTATTGGCAGCCGTCTTTTTAAGCCACGCCGCAACCTTGGTCTTGTCCTTGATCGTGTCATAGGACTTGATCAGTGCCACGAACGTATCCTGAACCACATCTTCGGCATCATTACTATCTTTGAGGAGAGATATGGCTGTCCAGTAAACTACGCGATAGGACTCGTTGTATATCTTTTTGAGTTCCCTATCTGTCATCTTTGCCTCCTTTTCGTCCGCATCTATCTATAAGACGTATAAGCAATGCGGATTATTGGGTGGTTGAGAAAAAATTTTTTTGTATTTTAATTCTATCTTCGAAAACACCTGACGTTTTCGAGCAAAAAAGGCCGGACTACGGCAGTTATTACCAACTGATCAATCGTCATTAAAGATCTCCTCGAAAAGTATCCGCCATTTGTAATCAGGGTCATCTTTGAGCGGGGTTCCGCAGTTCCTGCATCTGCATTTAAAGTGTCTGGTCCTGAAATTGTAGTAGTGACAATACGGGCAATAATCGATCGAAAAAAGAGCAACAGAGCCCAATACCAAGACTAAGGAAACGCCATAACACATGAGCTTGGTCAGGTCTTTCTTGAATATAAAGATCGCCAAAAAGACCAGTACGATACCCAGAATACCAAGGATCGCTCCGACTATATTTTTAAGTTTGGGATGCTTATAAATGTTCATACCGTCATTCCATTAAGTGTTCTTACGCTGTCACTATGCATAAGCAAATTTCTTAAAAAGTAGAGGAGAGACGGCCTCACATGACAAACCATCTCCCCCCCAATGAATTATGCCGCAAAAGACTTACGCCTTTTGTTTTTTAATTTTCTCGCACTCCGGACAAGAGTTCATCGGCGGTATCGAGAATACTGATTCCCTTTTGTATCCGCACTTGGAACAGATGTACACGTACTTGGTGAGAACTCCACCCTGTGTTGTGCTCACGATCCATGTTCCGTCCGAATCATCATTCGGTGCTCTCTTAACTACGTCCGCAGCCTTAGAGATCTCAGCAGGTTTAACCTCAACTGCTTTCTCCGGTACCGGTGCCGGTTCAGGAACCTTCTCCTCGACCTCTGCCTTCTCTTCGATCTCAGAAACATCGACCACAGGCTCTCTCACCAGCGGTACAAAAGCATTCGCTACCTTTGGTGCTGCCTTGATCTCAGCCTCTACTTCGTCTAATACTACTTCTTCCTCTTCTTCGTCCTCATCATCTTCGAACAACCATGACTTCGGCATTGGCTCTCCGAAAACGCATCTGTCCATATGAAAAGGACATCTCTGACAATCCCCTCTGTAGTTGGCGCACATCTTATGTATGCCCCACATCATCTGGATCATCTGATTGTATTTGTCTGCCTTCCCCATCAGCTTTCTCCTTCACCTCTATAGAGCATAATTATATCACGCATTTTTAATAGATATATCAAATCTTTGTCATTCGTTGAAGAAAATTTCCCAATCTATTTACATTCTTTCTCGAAAACGCCCTCTTCTCACCAGATAAGCTCTACTCCCACATCATATTCCAGCCAGTGATATCCGTTCTGAAAATGCACAAAACTATTAATCGTGGCATCTTCCTCACTCTTTCTTTTGGCGAGGCTTACAAGTTTAGGACAGTACGTAATATCCAGTTCCGTGAGATCATTGCCATGACAGATCAGATAATCCAGTTCAAAACAATTACTAACATCCAGTTCCTTAAGTAAGTTCTCAGATATACTCAATTCTTTTAAACCTCTGCATCCTGTCACATCGATCGTTGACAGATTATTATCCGAGCAATACACATTCTTCAGTTTGTCTCCTTCCGGAAGTATCAGTTCCTCCAGTCCGACATCACGGCAATACAATTCTTCCAACTCCGAATTACAACTCACATCGATCTTCTTAACATCACAGTGATCATCAAAATCGATCACTCGAAGAGTTGGATTTCCACTAAAACTGACCTCCGAGAATGA
>JAGCGK010000099.1 GCA_017649645.1 Clostridiales bacterium
CATCGTATATAAAACTGATATTATTATTTCCTTAAGTACTTCTCATCCGATCCATATTCTTCGCTAACAAATCGTTCCACTGTCATGTGAAGATCATACTTATCGCGAAGCTCGGCAAGTTGCTTCATCATTGGCGATGCATGATGTGCATCTATAGCCTCCTGATCTGACCACGAATCAATGAGCAATACAGTCTCGGGGTCATTGAGAGGTTGAAAGTATTCATACCGCAGATTTCCTTCTTCTGCCCGAATAGCATCAGCGATACCTGATGATTCCATTTCATCAGCAAACGCACGTGCATTACCATTTATTCCCTTATAGTACAGATTTACTGTTATCATAAAATCTCCTTAGTAAGTTATCCTGAAATAAAACCTACATCAATCATCCTGAAAGTTATTGTTTTAACGACGTTATTATACCAAACCGAAATGTTCTTCGATCATGTGTAAAGTACGCTCGACCGTATCGTCTTCTGATCTTTCCTTATACTTGAATCCGCTGTTTATAAACATCTGTCTTTCGGAATCATTATCGATATTAAGTGCCTCATTCACATTCTTAAGAAGTTCTTCTCCGTCAGGAAATGAAAGAATAAATTGATAGACCTCATCTTTATCGGCACGATCGAAATAATGCTTTCTCTTCATCTCATCCGGAGCAAATAGAAGAAACACGTGGTCGTAGTCACTTATCTCCTTAAGAAGCTCTATTGGGATTATCCCGTCCACAATCACCCTCTTATCCCGTGGTATGGCAAGAAGATCTGCTATCGTAAATTCTGCTTCTTCCTGAAGAGATGCTTTCATCCAATCCGCATACTTGCGAGGTGGTTGAGCGAAATAGCCATGCCAATCAGAGCTTCTATCCAGTCCCATAGCAGGTTGTTCTTTGGGATCTACGATCAAGGAATACTCATCTTCGTGGTCACCCTGCCTGTATCTTATGAATCCATGTTTTTCTTCAAGTAGCTTAGCCATAGTGGTCTTGCCGCCATATGCGCCTCCGCATAAGAAGTACACATTCTTCAAATGCTCTTTAATTATGTTATTCGCAATCTTCATATACCCTACTCCTTAGCGTGTTAAATTCCGAGATAACGCTCTATCGTTCATCCCGACAAACTTGAATTTGTCACTCTTCTCTATACCGATACCCATCCGGAATTCGAATATACGCACGAATATGTTCGTCGATAGATCGTTCGATAATTCCGGATATATTGTTCACATTTCCTTCTGCAGAAAGGATCGTACGCTCCCGTTTCTCAAGGACGATCCCTATATGGTCGTGCTCTTTGTTCTCAAATACCCTGTCATAGAGTACGATGTCTCCCGTTTCCGGAATATAGCCTTCCGGCCCTTTATGGTATTCAATCCGCCAATCGCCTGTGGCAAACTCCTCCCAGCCAAGACATGCTGCCAGATGACAGGTTTTACATTCCTCGGGTCTGTACGGGATTCCGAATCCAGCTGTAGTGCAGCAATAATAGACAAACGCCGCACACCATAACCCGTCAGCTTCCTTGAGATTCCATGTCGGAAACAATCGCACAATCGGCGCAAGATTGGACGCCATCCCATCAACTTCTCCATGAAACGGAACCTGCGCCATATCCTTTGCAACCTTGGCCAGTTTTTCTCTTGTTGTTTTTTCCATATATGCCTCACCAAACTTCGAATTGTCTACATTCCACTCATCATTATTAGCTCCAATCACATGCAATCCCAATTATAAAGAACATCAGTGAAATTCCTGTTCTTTAAGTCTTCATGGTTAATAAAAAAGTTTATGATTCCGCCATCGCCGATTTCTATATCGATGTCTTCTTCAAACGAAGTCTCCAGCTGGAACAATAAGGTATCGTATCTTCTTAATTCCTCGTCATAGGATCTGGGATCTTCCTGCGTAAAATATGCATGTCCCAACAAGTGACTATTTCTCCTGGGAAGTTGTTTAGTCATATAATCCTGATCCTCTTCACTAAGATAAAACCAGAAATCCTCACCCTGAAGATCAACATTGTATTTTTTTACTAAAACATCATTCACGGTATCGTAAGCTTCAGTGCCAAAGAAATTCATGCTCTCTTTTGTAACTTCAAAGGATATTGGATAGCTTTCCGATGTTGGAAACATTACCCACTCATCGTAAACATCACTTCCTGCGAGGATCCCACGACTCTTTATATCTTTTTCAGTGACACTTTCATCAATCTCCTC
>JAGCGK010000100.1 GCA_017649645.1 Clostridiales bacterium
GGTGATGATGACACCATCTTCGCTCTTTACCTCAAGGTCAAGATACTTCTCAATGATCTCAGGTGAAACGATATAAGCTGCTACGTCATCATAGTCACCTGTATTATCATCATAATACCAAGCGTTGAAACCATTATAGAGATATGCGATACCCCAGCCCGAGTCAACATCGTCGATACCCTTACCTGACATGTATTCAGCAGACTGCTCAGCTGACTCAACAAAGTAACCTTTTCCTTCGAGTTCGATTGCCATGTTCTTTAAAGTCTCATCAGAAATATCATCAGGATTGAGCTTTGGCTCCTGGTATTCGAAATCATTAGAAGTCATATATTCGATGTACTTATCGTAATCGTAGAACTTGAGATAATTCTCATCGATCTCGATATCCTGAGAAGGAAGTTCCTGCCTTAACTCTTCAGCATAAGCTTCCATGTCGAAGTCGTAATCTTCGTCGGCATACTCTTCATCATCGTAATCCTCGTCGAAATCCTCGTCGTCGTCCTCGTCTTCGTCCTCAGTATCCTTAGTTGTCTCTACTGTAGTTTCCTTAGTTGTCTCGTCAGTTTCCTCAGTCTGTCCCTTGTCACATCCTGCAAAAAGCAGAACCATTGCCATTCCAAGAACTAAAACCTTAATTGTTTTACTCAGTTTCATTTGTTTTCCTCCAAATAATTAAGTTGTCGGTTCATCCGACATAGTATTGACGAAACGTTTCCGAATCGTGTTGCATGTTTTTTTCTTTTCCGCAAATTTCCCACAAATCTTCTCTCAAAACAGCGCATCTGAAAAGCACATAAAGAAGGCTACCTCACTGTTTAGTGAAGTAGCCTTGTTGTTAACAGTTTAGGTTGTTATCAGAGCTGGAAATCCTTTGTAGGCTTGATTCCTGCATCGATACAGAGCTGCGCGAACTCGTTCGATACCATGAAGCCCTGGAATACCTGCTGACGGCTAGCACCGCCCTTAAGCTGATTTACCCAGTATGTCTTACCGTCTGCCTCAGAAGCACGGTCAAGGAAGATCGTGTAGAGAACTTCTACGAATTCCTCATCTGTGAGGTTCTTGCCGGAAAGCTCAGGGCTGAAGATAAATCCGTAAGATCCGTCGCTTCCTGTTGTGCCGTTCTTGAACTCGTTACACCAGAATGTAAATCCATCCGGATCCGGATCTCTTCCCAATGCAAGCTTGTAAAGTCTTGTTACGAAAGCCTCTACCTTAGCCTGATCGTAAGTGAGCTGATATGTTGTCGAGCTTGTGTACTTAGTCTTAGATACCTTGTACTTATCGCAAATCTCGTTATACTCCTTGGAATTAAGGAATCCTTCGAGGATGTGAGTTCTTGAGTAGTGATACTTCTCAAGCTGCTCTTTCCAGTACTTAAGACCATCTGCGTCATAGTCACGACCAAGGCATACCTTGTAAAGTCTCTTAACGAACTCATCGTTGTCGAGGTTAAGACCCTGGAACTCTTTACTGTTATAGAAGAAAACAGCAACATCCTGACCGCTCATTGATTTATTCGTAAGAACTGTAAGCCAGTAACGAAGTCCCTCAGGATCCGGTTCTCTTCCCATGAATCCTGTATAGAGCATGTTAACGAAAGGCTTAAGCTGCATGTTGTTATCAACGCTGTCTCTGTCAACATATGCACCAGGGATGACGCCGTAAAGATCAAGGAACTTATGGCACTCATCACTGCCCGAGATGATAGAGAATGGATAAAGGACACTGTAGCCTGAATTCATGAGGTCTACATAGTACTTAAGTCCTGCTTCGTCAGCGTCTCTGTCAAGGAGCACCTTGTAAACGAGCTTAACCTGATCTTCGATGCTGATCTTCTTGTTCTTGTACTCATCTGATTCGAAAAGCTCAGCGATGAGATCTGTTGCCTCTTCACCGTTAACGAGCTTAGTAGACATATTTGTAATTTCAGTAGCTGATGGATCTCTGCCGAGGATCAACTTATATGATCTTGTAACGAGCTCAGCTGCTGCATTCTCTTTTGTCGGAAGCGGACAAGCTGTAGCAGGCATATCTGTGTATACAGGAATAACAAATGTAAGAGCTACATTTACAAGACCAGACTTGTCGTAAGCCTTGAAAACTCTTGTTGCTTCTGAACTAGCTGACTGTGTAGCAGTCATGTACTGGTGATAACCGATCTTGTAAGCCGACTTAGGGGAAGCATTAAATCTCATGTAGTAGATCGTGTTCTGACCCTTAGATACATAATAATCGCTCATCCAGTAAGCACCGCCGAAGATCGACTTGCCCTGTGAATCCCATGGGATAAGGTATTTCTTGTTGAAGTCGGAATTTGCTACGCCGTTACCAAACTGAGCAAACTTAAGTCCGACATAAGCTGAGTTAGTAGCATCGGAATATGCACCGATGTTATAGAAATTATAGAAACCTGTAGAGCCGTTAGATGAAGAGCTGCCGCTGACACCTACTTCCTGAACTGACTTGGAAGCGAGGAAGAGCGGGTTGATTCCGCTGTTATAACCTGCGATAGCAAACATCTTGCTGTACTCGAGGTTGGAGTTAGCATACTTACCAACTGATGTAGCCATGAATGTACCAGAAAGAACTTTCTGAACATACTGGTCGTCGTTACCAGGAAGGCCTGACTTGCCATAGCTTAAGTCGAGGAACTGGAATACAGTATCTTCAGCAAGGCTGTTACGTGGATCAAGATAGTAAGCTACGAGAGATCTTGAAGCATTGACCCAGTTTGGTGAGTCGATTACCTTAAATGTCTTTGTAGCTGGATCATAGCTACCGGAAGCCTTGGACTTCCATGCGTTATCTACTGTATTCTGAACGAGTGATACACCGTTTCTTGACTCGAGGTTGAGCATCTCGTTCCAGCTTTTCGGGCTGGTCTCAGCAACGAACTGCCACTTAGGATACTTCTTGTGGAGCTCTCTTAAGGAAGCCTTGTAGCTGTCCGGGAAAGCCTTGATCTGATCCTCGAAAGCTGCATCGTTCGATGGAGCAGTTGTAGCTGTAGGAGCAGTTGTAGTTGTTGGGTTTGTTGTAGTTCCCGTTGGAGTTGTTGTTGTCTGAGAGATCTTGACGAAAGTCTCTGCAACATAACCTGTATAAGTCTGATTGTTGACCTTTACAGTAACCTTACACCACTTAGCAGATCCTGAGGTATCACCTGACTTAGCATTTACTGTCTCAGTTACCTGCAACTTAGTAGCATTAGGGATAGAAACGACAACGTCAGACTTAGTTGTAGGTTCTTTTCTGACATTGACCGTTGTAGTAACATTTACGATCTCACCGTCTTTGGTGTCCGCACGCAGATAAGAATCAGGTGCGATGAACGTAACTGTTCCAAGTATCAAGATGACGCTGAGAAGCACCATAGATACGTGGCGGATTAAATTGGAGTTTTTTCGCATGATTACTGTCCTTTCATAGTTTCTTCCACTTTAGTTACGAATGTCTAATAAATATTGTTGCATTAAAATTTATTTTTTCAAGCGGTGTGTTATCATCAAGAAAAACTCTCCGGAGGCATAGTATGCAGCAACGAGTTGCCGTCATCGGCATCATAATCGAAAACAAGACCTCAATAGAAGATCTCAACCATATCATCTCGGAATACTCCGACTACGTCATTGGAAGGATGGGTATTCCCTATCACAAGAGAGGCATAAGTATCATCTGCCTGTCTGTTGACGCACCTCAGGATGTGATCAGCGCTCTTTCGGGGAAGATCGGAAGACTTGAAGGAATATCGGCAAAAACAGCTTATTCCAACGCTCTTTTCGAAGACAATTGAATATTTAATTTAAATATGTTATAACCTATCAGACTAAAGAGAAAGAATGATCTGACTCTGAAGAAAGGATAATTGAATATGTACGATCCAAAATCGCTCAAGGCTGAGGATTTTATTAATCATGAGGAGATCGAAGAGACTCTCGCTTATGCCGAAGCCAATAAGAATAACTTAGAATTAATCGATTCCATCATAGAGAAAGCTAAAGACCGTAAGGGCTTGTCACACCGTGACGCGTCTGTTCTCCTCGCCTGCGAAGACGAATCCAGGATCAAGGAGATGTACGCCCTTGCCGAGCAGTTTAAGAAGGACTTCTACGGCAACCGTATCGTTATGTTCGCTCCTTTGTATCTCTCCAACTACTGTGTAAACGGTTGTGTTTACTGTCCTTACCACATGAAGAACAAGCATATCTGCCGTAAGAAGCTCACACAGGAAGAGGTTAAAAAGGAAGTTATCGCTCTTCAGGATATGGGTCACAAGCGTCTCGCTATCGAGGCCGGAGAAGATCCTGTTAATAACCCTATCGAGTATATCCTCGAGTGTATCGACACGATCTATTCCATCAAGCACAAGAACGGCGCTATCCGTCGTGTTAACGTAAATATCGCTGCTACAACAGTTGAGAACTACAGAAAGCTCAAGGAAGCAGGAATCGGAACTTATATTCTTTTCCAGGAGACATATCATAAGGAAAGCTACGAGAAGCTCCATCCAACAGGACCTAAACACAACTACGCTTATCATACTGAGGCTATGGACCGTGCTATGGAAGGCGGCATCGATGATGTAGGTCTTGGAGTTCTCTTCGGACTCGAGCTCTATAAGTACGAATTCGCAGGACTTCTCATGCACGCTGAGCACCTTGAGGCTGTTCACGGCGTAGGTCCTCACACGATCTCTGTTCCACGTATCAAGAAGGCTGACGATATCGATCCTTCCGCTTTCGATAACGGAATCGATGATGAGACATTCGCTAAGATCTGTGCCCTCATCCGTATCTCAGTTCCTTACACAGGAATGATCATCTCAACTAGAGAGTCTAAGGCAGTACGTGAGAAGGTTCTCCATCTTGGTGTATCACAGATCTCAGGTGCTTCCAGAACAAGCGTCGGCGGTTATGCTGAACCGGAGCCTGAGGAAGATAACTCAGCTCAGTTCGATGTATCTGATAACAGAACTCTTGATGAAGTAGTTCACTGGCTCATGGAAATGAAGTATATTCCTTCCTTCTGCACTGCCTGCTACCGTGAAGGCAGAACAGGAGACAGATTCATGGCTCTTTGTAAGAGCAAGCAGATCCAGAACTGCTGTCACCCTAATGCACTTCTGACATTAAGAGAGTATCTTAACGACTACGCTTCTGAAGACACTAAGCGTATCGGTGAGGAACTCATCAAGAGAGAGCTCGAGAACATCCCTAACCCGGCTGCTCGTGAGACATGTGAGAAGCGTCTTGCCATGATCAACGAAGGCAAGCGTGACCTTTACTTCTGATAAACAACAATCTAAATATACAGGGCTTTGGACTCACTTCCCAATAATCAAAGCCCTGACACAGAAAACAATAGAGCCGCTTCACAACAGTGAAACGGCTCTTTGTTATTTCAATGAAATTATGATCAGGATCAAACGATATTCTTCAGACTGTCGCAGATCTTCTTAGCTACTACAGGGTTATTCATCGTGTAGAGATGAACACCGTCGCTGCCGCTCGCGAGAAGGTCTATGATCTGAGAGATAGCATAATAGATACCTGCATCAAGGAGAGCGTCCTTGTTATCTTCATAACGGCGGACGATACGCTCGAATCTAGGTGGAAGTGATGCACCACAAGTTGTGATCATACGCTTGATCTGTGCTGCATTAACTACAGGCATAACGCCTGGTGTGATCGGAATATCGATACCAGCGATCCTGGAATCCTCTACGAATGTGTAGAAAAGATCGTTATCGAAGAAAAGCTGTGACAGGAGAACTTCTGCACCTGCATCAACCTTCTTCCTTAAGTTAGTGAACTCTGATACGCGGTTTGGTGAATCAGGATGGCACTCAGGATAGCAAGCACCTGCAATACAGAAATCATACTTACTCTTGATATAAGTGATAAGATCTGATGCGTGCTTAAAGTCATCCTTCATCTCAAGATTAGGATTGATATCACCTCTTAATGCAAGGATATTCTCGATCCCGTTATCCTGAAGCTCTTTACAGAAATTGTCGATCTCATCTTTAGAATATGTAAGACAGGTCAGATGAACAACAGGTTCGATCTTAAACTGGTCCTTGATCTTACGTGCAAGGCGTATTGTCTTATTATTGTTGGAAGATCCGCCTGCACCGAAAGTTACACTTATGTAATCAGGGTTCAGATCGCTCATGATCTCCAAAGTAGCATCAATATCAGTGAGCTCCTCGTCGTGCTTCGGTGGGAATATCTCGAAAGACAGCACTCTGTCTTTATTATTATAAATATCAGATATCTTCATAACATACCTCAAAAAAAACAGTATGCCTCATTTTACAACATCACGCCGATTATTCAAACCTTTTCGATGACCTTGAAAACATAATGATTCTGAAGTACGATGACATAGACTAAAAAGCATTGGAAAGACCACGAAATGATAACACTTAAGATACCTTTCTTTGACCCACACAAGATCGCATTAAGCGGCCAGGCTTTCAGATACACCATCATCGATGACAGTCACGTTGAAGTCGTAGCCAAAGGAAGATATCTTCAGATCGCTGTACTCGGCGATGATAAGTTCGCTTTTTCGAGCACAGAAAAAGAATTCGAAGAAGTATGGAGAGAGTACTTCGATCTCGACAGAGATTATGTAAAGATCTATAACAGCATCGACCCTGATGACGAATATCTTAAAGACGCTGCTTCATTCGGCTACGGTATCAGGATCTTACGACAGGAGCCGTTCGAGACACTGATCAGTTACATCATCTCTCAGCGCCGCTCGATCCCTGCCATCACGACTTCTGTGGAGCGTATCTCTGAAGCTTACGGCAAGAAGATCAAGATTCCAGCGCTTAAGGCACCTTTCGTTCCTTCTGCTCGAAAAGAATATTACGCCTTCCCTACTTGCGACGAATTATCCAAGGCTGATCTGGAATCGATCAATAAGATGGGAGTCGGATATAGGGATCGGTATATCATTGAAGCTGTCAACGACGTTAAGATCGGCAAGATCGATCTTAATGACTTAAGTCAAAGATCAGACGAAGATCTTTATAAGATCCTCACATCTATGTTCGGTGTTGGAACTAAGGTTGCTAACTGCGTTATGCTCTTCGGTTTCGGAAGGACAGGTCGCTTCCCTGTCGACGTATGGATCAAGAGGATACTCGATAAGTATTATGGTGGTTCGTTCGACACATCGCCATACCCTGACACTGCAGGCATCATGCAGCAGTTCATGTTCTTCTATGAGAGGACAACTCCCGATAAATGACATTTGTCATATCAGTTGATGATGCTGTTCACTGTTGAACTTCTTTTCGAAAGGCAATAATAGAGCCATAAGAAACGGAGGTCAAGGATATGAACAACAGAGAGAACCTTGAATTCAACAACAAAAAGATATGCGGACTTTGGCTCATACTCGTAGGAGCAGTCATCGGAGTATCACTTTTATTCGGCGGACATTTCATCATCAACCCTATCATCTTCTTAATTGGTTATTATGTCTGCTTCTTCATCTCAAATTTCGACAAAAAGATCAGAGCAAAACTCTCACAGGGCAAGATGAGTGGTTTTCAGAAAAAGATGATCTTCTTCTCGATCATGTCGCTGTTCTTCCTGATGTCGATCTTCTCCGGAAGATACTTCGCTACATGGAACTGGAGAATGATCTGGCTCGGTGTTATGATCGCTACAGCTATCCACTTCTGCACATTCTACTTCGTACATGGAAAGAGCATGATATTCCTAGGTCTGGCTTGTGCAGCTATCGCGCTTGTTGGCTACCATCTCCCTGCAGACAAAACATGGATCAGCTTCGCAGCAGACGCAATTACAAAGGCAACATTCGGAGCATATCTCCTGTTCCTTTCTAAGCCAACAGTATCAAAGAAAACAGTCTTGGTTAATAGAAAAGCTCCTGCAAATGCCTGATCAAAGGCCCTGATCTACAAGATAATCCCAGAAAGCCGACAGACCCTTGGTCAGATCATTATATGTCGCATCGAAATTATCTGTATACCATGGATCAGCTACATCACGACCGCATCCCATACCCGAAACAAAATCAAGCAGTTTAAAGATCTTGTCAGTTCTTCCACCTGCGATCCGCTGCATGTTCCTGATGTTAGCTGAATCCATTCCGATCAAATAATCATAGTAATCATAATCATCATATGTCATCTGACGAGCTCTGTGAGGCACGAGTGGGATCCCTACCTCGCGGAGCTTTCCTACTGTTCCGTAATGAGGAGTATTGCCGATCTCTTCCCTGCTCGTTGCCGCAGAGTCAATCTCAAATCTACTCTCCATTCCATTCTGTTTCACCATATATGTAAACATACTCTCGGCCATCGTGCTTCTGCAGATGTTGCCGTGGCAGATGAATAATACTTTGATCATAGGAATCATTGCTCCTTATATGTACTCATCTTTGCGATTTTTCAGTGTTGATGCGAAGGTGCAAACAGGGTGCAAAATCACTGTGCAAGTGACTTTAAAGCCTGTATCTACAAGGTTTCCGACATTTAGTCGGTGGAGTGCCCCAGCAGATGAACAGAACTCTTGTCATGTCTCAAAACCTCATAAATACTGAATTGTTGCACCTTCACGATTTGGCATATCTTTGCATATTTTGGCATATTTTATCCGCCAAAAGGTGCAAAATAAGGTGCAAATCCACAGGACTTGCACCTCGAGTTTTCCCTATAGATCAGGCATTGTTCCATTTTACTCGTTTGATGCATTCTCCCTGTACTCTGAAAAATCTGTTACTGTTACAGTATCGTCACTTAAGCGACTATTCTTTACGCTCTTTGATATACGATTCATTTCTTCCAGCGCATCATCAAAACCAAGATGCGTATATGTATTGAGCGTGACGCTTATATCCGAATGTCCCATAATATACTGAAGCGTTTTGGGATTCATCCTTGCAGAGGCCATCCTGCTGCAAAAAGTATGTCTGCATACATGAGGTGTGACCTTGGGCATCTGTACTTTGTAGATTCCATTGTACTTTGCAACAATATGCTGAAAGTACTTTTCCCAATGCATTGCCACCATCGGATGTTCGTCCTTATCAAGAAAAAGAAATCCGATATATCCATCTACCATAGGCTCAACCTTCGGAGTCTTTCGGTTTGCGATGATCCGTTTAAAGCTCTCAGCCACTTCCTCCGTCATCGGAACCAGTCTTCCTCCGGATTCCGTCTTGGTATCCCTGATGTTATAACCGATCCCGTTGTTCCTCTGAAGCTGATGATCCACATTGATCTTCATATTGTCAAAATCAAGATCATTCAAAGTCAGCCCGACAAACTCCGATATACGAAGCCCCGTATTAAACAAGATATAAATCCCATCATAATACTTGCTGAAATGAGGATCTTCCTTAACAAATCTAAGGAATTTCTTCTCATCCTCACGGGATAATGCTTCACGGGTGACGCTGTCATTATAGATCACCGTACCCAGGTCAAACGAAAACGGATTCTTCCTGACATAGTCATTATCAACTGCCAGTTGGAATGCAGGTCGTAATACTCCTCTGATCGTATGGATCGAACTATATCCTCTTCCGTTCTTCTGTAGCTTTACAAGCCATTCCTGAGCATCCAGCACTTTTACCTTATCTATCCGCTGTCTGCCAAACGGATCCGCTTTCAAAAGGTTTATTACAGTTCTATATCCTGCCTCTGTACTCGGACGTACTCCCTTTCTCAGCGAAACGTATTTCTCCACAAGATCCGATACTGTTAATCTTCCTCCTTCCGGAACAATCTGGTCGATCATATCCGCCGCAATCCGCTTTTCCAGTTCTCTAAGCGATGGTTCCATCTTTTTACCTGCCGGTACAGGATCATGTATATCAAGTCTCCAGGATCTGACATACTTCGCGTCTCCAAATGCGTCCACGTATTTATACCTGTATCGTCCGCTGCTTTCCTGTATTTCACCGTTGCGTAAGATACGACCTCTGTTATCTTTTCTTTTTTCACTCATATTGGGCTCCTTCCATAAGAAAAGGACTCCAATACAACCACATAACTATATCATAATCGGAGTCCTTATGCCATAAAAAACTGTCAACTATGCCGTTTAAACGCATGACATACTGTCTATGTATTTTTCAAACTGGCGTCTCTTAATCTGTGTTCTGTTACCTACGGTCAAAAGATAGTCAGCTGCAGGATCAAATGAAATAAGTCTTCGTATTCTCTTTTGTCCGATACCGAAATACTCAGCTGCCTCTTCTACTGTCAGAAGATATTTTTCCCATAGAGGAACACTATCTTCCTGCGTCTTTACTTTTGACGATGCTTCATGCCTCACAGAATTCAACTTAAAAAGCGCATCATACACAAGAGGAAGCGCTGTAGGTATTGAAGCGGGCCTATACGCCACTTCATTAAATAATGTTATCTGATTCATACACTCGTTCTCCTTGATCATAATAAAATAGCAACCATAGGCTGCAACCTTCCAAAAAATCTTTGAGTTCCTTTATTACTCAATAGAAGTTTTGGGTAGTTGGTTGCATGGTTTGGTTGCTAACATTGGTTGCATACTCAGTTACCAAAAGGTATTTCCATCTGCTCGGGAATACTCTGAAATCCATCTCCAGTATCCTGCATCACATCATTTTTTCGTTTCCAGGCGCGGACTCTACCATATGGTTCGACTGTTCTTGTTCCGACAGCCACCCACCCCGGTACATGATGCAGGATCTCGGCAATCCTGTTAGATTCACTTTTCTTAGGTTCTTCATACGATGAGTGACCTAGCGCTTCATGAAACAACATTCTGATACAAACAAGATTCTCCTTGGTCTTGTAAAGAAAGTTTTCAATTGAAACCTGCTCTGTATCTTCCGGGGTAAAACGCTGCTGATACTTATCAAGATCCTTCTTCAGATGGTCAGGCAGTGTGAGAATGTAATCTCCACTCCTATAGATCACCATGATCTCAGCCCAGGCTTGAAGGATATATGTCCTGGATTCTGCTTCATTATCAAGAATATGAACCTCTGCATTCTCCGGATGTGTTTCAATCGGAACAATACGCCTGTTACCGCTTTTATCCATGGGTAGGATCTCAATCTTATTTGATGTGCCACCGAAAACACACTGTCGCTTTCTGTCCCTCGGATGTTTATCATATGGTGTTCTGTATGTATCCTTCTCACGGCTGATAAAGCATTTCAGCTCTTCCTCCGCTTTTGCATTGATCACAGCCAGCATTTCTACCATCTCGACGATAAAATGCCCCTGCAGCCTTGCCGCCATTCTGTCATCGCTTAAGTTCTTCAGATCATCCGTAAACCATTCATCCCTGATTGCAAGAAACTTAAAGAAGGTGGATTTGCCAACTCCCTGCCCGCCAACAAGGCACATAGATGTTTCAAACTTGATTCCCGGTGTAAATATCCTGGCTACAGCACCAAGCATAAAAAGCTTCATCGTTGTTGTAATAAGTTCCGATTTATCCGCTCCAAAGAAATGGGTAAGCATGTTTTCAACCCTTGGTACTCCATCCCATACAAGGCTGTTTAAGGCATCCCTGATCGGATGATAACGGTTCTCATTGGCAACAACCTTAATGGCGGTCTCGATCACGCTCTGATATCCTATCCCATAGTATTTATCGATATATAACGTGATGTATGCCATATCCGTATCAGTTAAAGTTACGCTGTCTCTTTTCCAACCAAGGTCCTTAACAATATCTATCCTCTCAGATAGCTCGTTAAAACAAATGGCCCCGGCAAAAAACGGATCCTCCATTAATATCCTCTCTACATTTGGAACATTTGCCTTTGGATTTCCACGGTCATTTAATTCCAGTGTTTCCCTAAGCCCCTGTGTCGGAAGCAGCTCCTTTTCCACATCTTCCAGCTGCTCTTCTGTCAGATTCGGCAATCTTTCGTTCATAAAAGTTTATTATCTCCTCTCTGTGTTTATAGATTTCAAATTTGTCATTATCCTCTCCAAAATCAATCGTATCCAGGATCCACTCGACCGGATCTTTATTATGAACCGCACAGATATATCTCTCATCAACCCGATTCCCTTCCCATTGTTCCCGGGTAGGTTGATGATCAATCTCCCATTCGTGAAGTGTCCGATAGATTTCTGTCATTCTTAATTGAAAACGCCGTAACTCTCCGGCGTATGCTGCACGTATCTTCTCTTCCCGTTCCTTTTTCTTCTGCATACGGATCCGCCGGTCCTTCTCATGTCTGGATTCTTTACGATTAGTATCAATGTTCAGATGAAAATCATCGATCAGCCTGAAAGCCGCCTGTTTTGAATCCAGGTCAAACATCTTCTGGACGAAACTGATCACATCCCCATCAGCGCCACATCCAAAGCAATGAAACCTTTTATCGACCTTCATGCTTGGAGTCCTGTCATCATGAAAGGGGCAGCAAGCCATACCGCCCCTTGTGACCTTTAAACCATAAAAGGACGCCGCCTCCCTTACGGAAACTGCGTCCTTTATCTCCTGAAACATATTCAATTTTATCTTCCCCTTTCCTCTCTGCTCTGCTTATGCTCCCTATACTTATCGCGGATCTGCTTCTGAAATGCATACGCCTGATCTGCTGCTTTCTTATAATCCGGAAGCTGTTCTGATAACTTCTTTGCATCAGCGCGATATGCATCCCGCTGCTTCCTGATCTCTCTGACCGGAATCTTCATATCCGGATATTTTACTTTCAGCTCCCTTTCCGCAGCATGATATCGCTTCAGTTCATACTCATGTTCAGCTTTATAAGCCGCCTTTTTCTTTTGATCTGAGATCTTATACCACGCCTTAAAGTATCCGGCATTTTCATTAAAGATTTCCACACGCTCCAGGATACGATCACACTCTGCGATTTTCTTATCCAACTCCCTCATCCTGTGACGCAGATCACTGAGCCTGCCATACATCAGGCCGGCAAAATCCTTGAAATCATCAAGGTTTGATATATTGTTATTGATGATGAACTCGTGGAGTTTGATCATTTTCTTCGAAGCAACAAGCCCCTTTCCATAGGTATATCTCTCCCTGACGTCTTTTTCATATTCGCCGATTGCAGACCAAAACTCTTTTCGTTCTGCCAAAGCTACAGCCTTTTCTTCTGCCTCCTTCCTACGCATCTCTTCAATCTCATCAAGGACATTTTTGAAAGTACCAAGGATCTTTCGGATTGCATTATTGATTGCTTTTACAAAACGGTTCCATTCTCCTTTTTTCGTTTTGATCCCCTTTTTCTCCATGGCGCGGACTACCGGTCCTTCATGAACCTGCGGAAGGATATCCAGTCCTATGTCGATATAAGCACGATGATCTACCCTCTCCGATATGCCTTTCTTCTCAAAAGTATCATTAACCTTCTTCGCCCAGTTTGCTCTCCAGATCTCAAGCGTCTCCGGATCTCCCCAGTCGGTATTTTTTACGGCATTGAACATATCATTGCCGTTTTCATCTTTCATCCGGTCTCCATTTTCATCAAGTACATACTCACGATGCTGTTTATATCCCCATGTGCCGTCCAGATTCAACGGTCTCATGGGTACAAGCACATGGACATGCGGATTCGGAATATCATCAGTATCCTTTCCCGGCTGATGAACCGCCATATCACAGATCATTCCCCGGGAGATAAAATTCTCCCGGATGAATTCTTTTGCAATCCTGATATTTTCTTCCATGTCCAGTTCGTTCTGAAGCGCAAAATCGAAAGAGTAGGCAAGCTGCGCTTTCGGATGTTTCTCGACTGTCTCCACTTCATTCCAGAGTACTTCACGATCTGAGAAGCGTTCCGGTGCATGTGCCGGCAGGATGATCTCCGACATGATCACCCCACCCTTTTTTGTATAATCATGAACCATGCCGTAATAAGCATCATTCAGTTTTTCACCGGCGCGATATGCAGCTGAAGCAACAGCCGCCTGTCCGTCACCACGGGAAACCTGGTCAACATGAAAATGATATAACGCCATTACTTCATCACCTCCTCGATCGGCTTCGGCTTAAAATTCTTCGCATACTGCTTAACGCCCGGAATCCGGATCAATCCTTCACAGAACTGAATAAAATCTGTCTTAGGCGCATCTTTGATTACCGGAAAGATGCTCTCAAGATATCCGGCATTACTGCACAGTCTGCTGGTTCGCCTTGAACGTTCCGCTTTTGTCAGTTTTGCGATCTGATTATTTCTTCTTATCAGCTCGTGTTCATCCTGCTCTTTTTTTACTTTTAGCTCCTCAACCTCCTTCCTAAATTTCTCTAGATTTTCATTTTTTTCTGCCATGTTTTTTCCTCCTTTTTGATTTTTGGCAATAAAAAAAGCGCTCCGGTCATTCCGAAACGCTCATTTCACATTTTGCAGAAACTGCATATTCTAATGTTATCATCCGTCACAGCCGCCTGCAATGGACAGTTGGTGGACATTTGGTAGACAAATGGTGGACATCTTCCCCTTCGCCCCAACTATAATGATACCTTATTCCCACTGAAGAGGAAAGTGCTAAAAGGTGGGGAAAAGGTGGTGCGAAGGTAGGGAAAAGGTGGTGTTCAGGTGCGCCACCGTTCAACACAGCATAAGATGATGTAATCCTGTCTTTGTTCTACTCCGCAGCGAAGCGAAGGCAACTCCCCGGCTTCAGCCGGATCCCCGCTTTGCAGAACGCACTACATCCCAGGGGGATGTATAGAAGTGCGCCCTTATTAAAATAAGGGATACTGCCAAAACAGCTCCCTGATCACTTCCATCATAAATGTATCATGCTCCAAACCCACAGTAAAGGTGCATTTGCGGTCATCCGAGGTGAACTTTCGGTCATTTGCGGTCATTTGCGGTCACTACCGATTCATCCACATCATCCACATCATAACTATATCATGATAGCCAGATGAAAAAAATACTAAAACGGTACTATTTTGGTACTATTCTCGTACTATTTTCGTACTCTCATTATATTCCACAAGTAAAACATCACCCATTATCCGGAGTGATCCTCATCGTCAACTTCTGTCATTGTAACTCTATCATATTTTTATGAAGAACAGAATACTCAAAACCTACCACTTTCCTACCGAAAACCTACTATTTTCAAAAAGCATTAATCAAATTGTAGCAGTCAAGATTATATGTCCTCATCAATTATCAGCTCGGTCCAAAATGCCTTATAATGTTTTCTTTGTTGTTATAAGCAAAACAATCATAAAACATCTGAATCAATATTTTTTTATGTGGCCAGATGTTCTAAAACAGAACCGATATGGTCGTCCCTACTCCCGGGGCGCTATCTAATTCAATTTTTGCATCATGAATTTCAACAATATGTTTTACAATTGCAAGTCCCAACCCGGTTCCTCCGGTAGCCTTCGAACGACTCTTATCCACCCTATAAAACCGCTCAAATATTCTTTGTTGCTCTGATGCAGGTATTCCAATACCATTATCCTTTACCGTAAGAACACTTCGTCCGTCTCTTTTGGTAACAGAAACCCAAACCTTTCCACCTGCGTTATTATACCTGATTGCGTTCTGAGCAAGATTTTCAACCAGTTCCTTCAGCATATCTTTACTTCCATGGACAATACACGACTCACCATCAAGTGATATGTTCACATTTCTTTGTTTCGCATTTACTGTCAATTCATCCATGCACTCTTTTACTACTTCATATAAATCTATCACACCAAAAGAAGGTTCATGCCCTTTTCGATCAAGTTCAGATAACCTTATGATATCATTGATAAGGGCGAGTAACCGGTCAGCATTCTTTCTGATTTCCTGGTAAAAATGTTTTTGTTGCTCTTCCCCTACCATCCCACCGTCCAAAAGCTCCGCATAACCGGATATAGCCGTAAGTGGTGTCTTTAACTCGTGGGACACATTAGCTGTAAAATCCTGTCTGGCTTTAGCAGCTGCCAAAATATCTGTGTGCTGGCTGCGCAGCATTTCCGCCAACGGATCCAGTTCTTTATAGGGTGATTCATAATCTGAATCACCAAGATTCTCAGCCATCATCTCAATCGGTAATAAAAGCTGCTTTGTAAGCATATGTGAAATAAAAATACAGATAGCAATGATAAGCAGAATGATCAAAGCTATAATAGGTGCTGCAGACATAAATACCGACCATAAACTCTGTGCATTTGTAGCCACTCGAAGAACGGTTCCATTATCAAGTAATACTGCATAATAGAATGTGGTCTTATTCATTGTGTCTGACTTTCTTATAGCTTCACCGCTACCTTTATCGAAAGCTTCCTGAATTTCCGGCCTGTCATTATGATTTGATAACAGTTCAGCTGATGCATCGTTATCATATAAAACCGTTCCATCTTCATCAATCCATGTAACACGAAGTTCACTCAAATCTGTTGACAGGTCTATCTCATCGATATCAATATTCACTGATTCGAAATAATGGGTATCCTTAAGAAGCTTAGCACTGACAGACAGATCAGCTCTTACCTGTTTTTGAAACAGACTGTAATATATAATTGTTATTCCTATGACCGTTGCTATAACTGCAAGAATCGCAATACCAACAAGTCTTATGTTTATCTTACTTTTCATTCGATCACATAGCCTACATTTCTAACAGTCTTAATTCTCGTCCCATAATCTCCAAGTTTTTGACGAAGAGTTTTTACATGCATATCTATGGTTCTTGACTCTCCTTCATAATCTGTGCCCCATACCTGTTCCATAATAGTATCCCGATTAAGTACAATGCCCTTATTAAAAATAAATAAAGATAAAAGCTCATATTCTTTGTATGTAAGTTCGATTAGATTTCCATTAACAGAAACTTCATGCTTCTCATTATTGATGGTTAGTCCGTCAAGTTTTAATTCCTTCACTTCCTCGGTTAACGTTCTTCGAAGCAAGGCTTTTACTCTTGAAATAAGCTCCATTACAGAAAATGGCTTTTTGATATAGTCATCTGCCCCATCCTCAATTCCTTTTACCAGATCGAGCTCAGATGTTTTCGCTGTCACCATTATTACAGGTAACTTCGCTGTCTCTGTACTTTTTCTAAGTTTCCTTACAATCTCATTTCCATTTTCATCAGGAAGCATAATATCCACCAGACACAAATCCGGCATTACATCTTCCAGCTTCTTATAAAAATCTTTTGCGCAGGTAAATCCTAATACCTTATGTCCTGCATTCATCAGAGCAAATTCTTCTATTTCTCTGATACTGTCATCATCTTCTATTATATAAATCAGTGCCATTTTATCACCTCTGTCTTTTTATTCTGTCACCATACCATCATGTTTGCCAATGGGATATCTTTTTAATAATTCTTCATATTCTTCATTAAATGAGGCTCTTTCCTCCGATGAAAAACTCTTGAAATACTCATGAGTATTGTAGTCATTGTCATATATTGTGATCATTTCCACAGCTATATTAGAACAATGATCCGAAACACGTTCTAACCCTGTCAGGATATCTTCCAAAATAAAGCCCATCTCAATCGTACATTTACCTTTTTGAAGTCTTTTGATGTGGTTCTCCTTCACTTTCTTCGACAGAGTATCAATGACTTCTTCCAATGGTTCGACATGGGTTGCGGAAATATCATCATCATTGCAAAAACTCTCTACAGTAAGATTACAAATATCATTCACCGCCTTACAAAGAGTTGCAATTTCCCGTCTCGCATTTTTTGTAAAGGATAATCCTTTTGTATTTATTTCTTCCGCCGATTTTACAATATCCCTTGCATGATCCGAAATTCTTTCAAAATCACTGATGCTATGCAGAATAATCGACATACTCTGACTGTCTGTAGTAGAAATATTTTTACTCGAAAGCTTTACCAGATATGAGCCAAGTACATCTTCATATTTATCGGCAACAGATTCCAGTTTTATTACTTCCTGCGCCTTTTCCTCATCATAATTAAGCAGGACTTCCAGCGCTAACCCCATTGATTTTCTTATAAGCTCTGCCATCTCACGGACTTTACCTCTGCAAAGTTCCATAGCAAAAGCAGGTCTTCCCAGGAATCTCTCATCGATCGATACAATTTCAGCCTGAACATCCTCTTTATTCTTTCCATCCGGTATCGTAATTTCTGCAAGTCTGACAAGCAGATTGGAAAATGGAAATAATACTATTGTTGCACCTATATTGAATAAACTGTGTATAACTGCTATCCCTGCTGCATTTGCCGATTCTCCAAGAAAAGCAAAATCTATAAATGAATTAAGAGCATAAAAGAATACCATAAAAAGAGTGGTTCCAATAAGGTTGAAATACAAATGAACCATTGCTGCACGTCTTGCATTCTTACTTGCACCAATAGAAGATATGATACCCGTCACGCAGGTTCCGATATTCTGACCCATAATGATAGGTAATGCAACGGAATAATGAACTGCGCCGGTTGCACAAAGTGCCTGAAGTATTCCCACAGATGCCGATGAACTCTGAATAATTGCTGTAAGAATAGCACCAACCACCATTCCAAGAATAGGATTGCTAAATGCCGTCATCATTTTTGTAAAAGATGAATTATCAGCAAGACCTGATACAGCTGAGCTCATTGTTTCCATTCCAAACATCAGAATTGCAAAACCAAGCAGAATACTTCCAATATCCTTTTTCTTTGATTCACTTTTACTCACCATAACAAGAACAATACCAATAGCTGCAAGTATCGGAGAAAATGAAGAGGGCTTCAGAAGTTTTAGCCAGATTGTACTGCCTTCAATACCCGTAAGTGAAAGCATCCATGAAGTGATGGTTGTACCAATGTTGGCACCCATAATGATTCCCACTGCCTGCGAGAGTTTCATGATTCCGGAGTTAACAAATCCAACTACCATAACGGTGGTAGCTGATGAAGACTGTATAACTGCAGTGACTCCGGCACCTAAAAGAACCGCAAAGATTCTTTTGGTTGTTAACTTTTCCAGGATAGTTTCTAACTTACCTCCTGCCATTTTGGACAGACCATTGCCCATAATATTCATTCCATATAGAAACAGCGACAAACCGCCTATCATATTCAGTACATTAAAAATGTCCATACAGATTCCTTCCTTATATTCCTGATATTCATCCAGGTATCAGAATATAAAACGCAAGTAAAATGTATGAACATAGTTATGTAAAATCTGTGTAAAATTTTAAGGTTCGGTAAAAGTTATGCAAACTCATAATTGTATAAATAGAGTATCCCGCCAAAGAAACCTATAAAGATTGCCGGATATCCCATAAAGCATAACAGCCAGTCTGTTCCCGGTAAAACCAACCTCCCAAACAACAGCCATGCCACTCCACCCATTACAATATTTATTGCAATCAATACTCCTAAATAGAGTTTATTCTTGATTTCTTTCTTAATTTTCATTTCATTGATTACATTCCATAGTCTCTTCATGGAGTTCACCTCCTTGAAGATATGCTATCAAGGTCATGTAAAATCAAATATCCTATCCTCGTAAAAAAGGTGTAAAATTTATTCTGTTTCCGATAAAATAAGAGCGCCCGAAATGGTATCTTGCCATCCCGGACGCTTGGTTAATCTTCTTTATACATCCCTTTCCAGTACTCTCTTACTCCTAAATAAATATAGAAGAAAGCCTTCCTGCAACCTCTTCTGTAGTTACTCCATAGTTGATCAGTGTGTTAACATCAAACGGATCATTCTCCAACCTTGAAATAAAATCTGTAATATCTTTTAAAACAGCAGCCGGTAATCCTTCGGTTCTTTCTACTTCCATTTCAACGATTATCCTCAAAACATCTTTTTTATGCTTCTTGAATTCCGAAGAGTGAACCTCTTCTCCTGCGTCTCTTTTAGCTTTAAGATCCATGTAAGCCTTGGCCTTAAACAGGATCAGGTATTCAGGTCTCAAAACAGATAGTCCGTCTATCACGGTTCTCCCTTTCAGCAAAACACTGTAATAATCTTCATTTAGAAGAATTCCTGATAGACTGGCGATATCGTCATCAATATGTATCGGTGTAAGCACATTCGGCTCACGAAGCGGAAACTCCGTTCTGGCAAACAGCTCGATCATCTTCGGGTATGAAGGATCCTTAGGTTCAGTAAATCGGAAAAACTGAGGTTTTCCGGAAGTAGTATTGCAATTCTCATATCCGCCCTCATCGATAAATTTCCAAAACTTTTCACCAAACTCGGGAGATAGTGCTTCCACTATCAGCACCATATCCAGATCTTTAGTCGCTCTAAATGTTGCATCATTGCTTGTAAACACGATATCACAAGCAGCTCCGCCAATAAGAACATACTTGTCAGTATCATCCGCAAAATAATCTCTAAAAATATTAAGTCCTGTTACCATACATACTCCTCTAGCATTTCATTTACTGATGCCTCCACCCTCTCATCGTCCATTTCTTCACTGATAGAAAGCATTACACTTAAGGGATCCTGAACATCTTTTTTTATCTTGTCAATAATATAGCCAAGTTCGAAAACACGGCATCCAGTATCTTCGCCTCGTCCTACCTGCTTCATATCCCTAATACCGGATGATGCGATTCCCTTCTTCTCGATCGCATATGTTGGATAATTGTTATCAGCAAGCATGGAATACTCTGAAAGGGCAGATATTCCTGCCTTTACAGGCAGCTTTACATCCTCTTTCAGTTCAAACACTTTTATGACCGGGTTTCTCATTAACGGGCGGAACCGTTCCCAAGCTTCTTTATCACCTTTGCGGATCGTAATGGTACGGCGCCGATTCCGAATCTCTATGGTTCCTATATCCATATATTCCATCTCATCAAAGCTCTTGCTTATCGCCATTTTGGATACATCAAGATGCTCCGCCAATTTAGAGACGGTATCATGGTCGTACCCTTCATATAATCCCTGGAGCAATATGCGTTGTGTCAGGAAAGAAATCTGATGAACCGGCTTGAGTTCTCTTTGTTTCTTTCCCAAAAGGAGCCCCATAAACGGAAGGTACACAGTATCATTACGGATCACGAAAGGAATTCCCTCCTCCGTCATCTTATCCTTTGAGTAGAGCGAAGCTTTTTCCAAAAATACTGCAACATTCATTTGCTGTTTTTGTTCCAAAAAAGCTCGATTCTTCCTGATTTGGCTAAGCCTTACATTCGTTTGGGGCTGCAAGGCTATCCATTCAACTCCGCCTGAGTTTACTTTGTAAATAACATAAGTCCCTTTAAATAAAAGCGGGAGATGATCATATAATTCTGTAGCCTCGACTAATTTAGTATCCATATGAAGCATTTCAGTAAGATATTTTTCCATAATGCATCCTTTTTAATTTGTAAACTATTTTTATTTACAAATCAAATATAGCACACTGATTGGAATAAATCAATTCTGCTCTCCAAAGAAATCTATTATCTGCTTTACCGAAACCGGAAGCTCTGCATTGGCTCGCTTCACCTTCTCCATTGCCTTCA
>JAGCGK010000101.1 GCA_017649645.1 Clostridiales bacterium
CATGGATGATTTTGAAGCGAAATGGTCTGAATTCGAAGAGGAGTGCAGAAGCTGCGAAGACTGCGAGCTCTGTAAGGGCAGAACGAACGTCGTTATCTACAGAGGCGGTAAGAACGCTCCGCTGATGATAATAGGCGAAGCCCCGGGTGAGAGCGAGGATCTGGAAGGCCAGCCGTTTGTCGGAAGATCCGGCAAGCTCTTGCAGCATCTTATCAAGTCCTTCGGCATCAAGGACGAGGATTACCATATCTGCAATATCTGTAAGTGCCGTCCGCCTCAGAACAGAAGACCTCTCCCGAACGAGATCAAGGCCTGCAAGAAGCATCTGGCTAAGCAGTTCCGCCTCGTTAATCCTAAGATCATCCTCCTGTGCGGATCTACAGCCTATGAGGGATTCTTTAACGAGAAGCCTCTGATGGGCGATGTAAGGGGAGTTTTCACGGAGAAGAACGGATATGAGATCATGACGACATACCATCCTGCGTATGCTCTGCGTAACCCTAAGATGAAGATCCCGATGATGGAAGACTTCACGAAAGTATATAACCGTCTTGTGGAACGAGGTCTCATTGAGAAATCTCCTGAGATCAACCCTTGAAAAATAAAGAAACACCCTATTGATTTTAGTTTGGCTCTTTGCTATACTAAGTGCCGTTGATTGACTCAACATTGCCGAATTGTGTAAGGGTAGCACTCCGGTTTCTGGCACCGTCTGTCTGGGTTCGAATCCTAGTTCGGCAGCCACACATCTGCAAAGTTCATTATGAGCTTTGCAGATTTTTTTTGCTTTATAGTGGTTTCAGCGGACTTTTTCGGACAGGACAATGATGTCAGGTCGGAAAAAAGAAGGAAATTCTCAGTCTGTGACGTGTTTTTTCGAGAAGGAAAGGCAGAAAATCATCATCAAAAGGAGGCAGATCCCAAATGATCGATCACGTGAAGATAGGAAGTTTTCTTAAGGAGTTAAGGAAAGAAAAAGGAAAGACTCAGGAAGAGATAGCTTCCATGCTCGGCACATCATCAAGAAGTGTTTCCCGTTGGTAAAACGGAAATACCATGCCGGATCTCGCGCTCCTTGTGGAACTTGCCGCGGATTATCCGAGAAGAATGATTGTATAACGGAAGGGACTGTGATATTGTTAAACGTGTTCAATAACGGAGGCAGGTATGTCAAAAAGAGAAGCAAAAAGGATCACGCTCGTAATCGCAGTCTTCTGGCTGGTGATGCTTCTTGCAGGAAGTCTTTTTGACCTTCAGATATCTGTCAGGCTTTATACTCCGAATGAGCCTTTATCCCTGGTCGTATCAACGATCGGAGTATATCTTTTTAACGGATCGTTCGTGTTTCTCATAGGTGCGCTTCTAAGGCAGATAATCTCGAGTAAACCGGGTAAGATAAAGCTTATCATCGCGATCATCATATGCACGTATCTCGCGATCTCGACTTCATCGCTCGGGGTAGGGGGACTGTTTAACGGCACGGTTCTCGGAAGCGTTGTAGGGATAAGAGCCGTTACCTTTAAGCAGATGATCACTAAGGGATTTCTCTATTTCTTTCCGCTTTATCCCATCGGGATCCTGCTGAACGGAAAGCATTACGAGAAAGAATCGGTACTTCGCATTATCTGCGTTCTTACCACCATGACAATATCTTTTTATTCAATGCTTCTTGTTAAACAATTAGATCAAAGACCGCGTTTCTACATAACACTCATGGGCTATGAGGGGATCGGTTTCAGGGAATGGTATACGTTTAAGAGAATAAGTGAAGAGACGTGTCTTAAGTTTGGTCTTACCTCAGATGATCTGGGTTCTTTTTACAGTGGTCATGCTCTCCAGGCAATGCTCAATGTATTGATCTTTCCTTGCTTCTCGTGCGTGTTCCCGGTGCTCAGGAACAGGGACAAAGTCCTTGTTATTATTGCAGTTTCTTCATCAGTCCTTATAAGTCTTTCAAGGATAGTTCTGGGAGCACACTACCTAAGCGATGTGGCATTCGGATCTCTTGTGGGGATATTTATCATCATCCTGTTTAACTTCTTTTATTCGAAGATAAAGCCTCTCGTTTTACGCGATCCCTAATCCGATCTTACGTATCTCATCGAGCTTTTTGGCAGTCAGATTACCCGCACGGTACAGACGCAGATATTCATTCTCAATCGAACTGTTAAAGATCAGGAGATCATCAGTGTTGATGGTAACCCTGACTCCGTTTTCGTAAAGGACCTTGATCGGATGCTCCTTAAAGTTTGGCGCATATCCGAGCATGACGTTGCTGCTCGGACATACATTCAGCTGAATCTTATTATCCGCGAGAAATCTCATTACGTCATCAGAAGTCGAAGCGTGAATTCCGTGGTGAACCTCATCTAGACCCAAAGTCTCAACGGCGCGCCTTACGTCCTCCGCTGAGCCGCTCTCGCCGACATGCATCCTCTTTATCAGATGATATTTCTCCGCCTTCCTGTAAAGCGGCAGGAAAGCTTCCGCAGGCTTGATATCCTCGCCGCCGCACACATCAACGGACTTAAAATATCCGTCCGAGATATACTGCTCGATCTTCGAAACTTCTTCATCAACATCGCACATGGATACATAAGTAAGTTCCGGCTCGAAAACACTGTCCGGACAATAAGCTTGGTGATAACAGTCGATCATCTTCCTGAAGACATCCATGCCGCCTACAAGCTCGATCTCCTTGGCTCCGAAATTCATCGCTAATCTGGTGATGTTATTTCTCTTTGCTTCCGCAAATGAACCTTCCCATCTCATGATTATCCCTTCGCTGCCGCTGCAGTAAGGCTTGATCTCAGAAGTGAACCATTCCTGCATTCCCCAAAGACCGTCGAAAACTTCCGGCGGTTTAGGAAGGCTTCTGTTGATCCTTTCTTCCAGCCAGGCAATGCGGCAGCCTTTTGTTGAGTGATTATGAATATCACTTTTCGGCGATCTTAAAAGCTTATCGATATCTTCTTCGATCAGACCTTCATAAAACATCTTATCTTCCATGAGTTTTGACCTTTTTGATAAACATTCTATCACGGATAAAGCAATTCTCATTTTAGCATCATGATTTTTTAAGTGGACGGGTTGACATTGTTGGATTAAACTTACTTTAGAGATACTAAAAGACAGTTGAGGGGTGGAATATGAGCTATGTAATTCTTTCAGGCAGATTCGAGACGGGCACAGATGAGCAGAAGAATGATTTTGCGCTGCTCTTTGGCGAGGATACTGTTAACTATAAATTCGATCTGTATTTCCATTGGTACAATCTGGTACATGAACTCGGACATTGCATTCTGGAAATGAACAAGATCAAAAAGTCCGGCGTCAGGGAAGAGATGTATGTTAACGAGTTAGCTGTTGCCTACTATCTTTTTACAGGTGAATATGAGCGTCTTGAAAAGCTCGAATCTATCATAAACGAAGCTCTTTCAAGGATTATCTCTCCGGTTCCTGAAGGAATGGATTTTGTTGATTATTACGAAGAAATCTGGGGAACGGAAAAACTAAATGATGTTTTGGTTTACGGATATTTTCAGTTAAATAGTGTACTTAAGGCTCTGAAAAAGCAGCCATCTTTGGCTGATACTCTTAGTGAGATCGGTTTTACCATAGATACTTCAACGGAAATGCTGACCAGCGATTTTTCCGTTATAGCCGAGAATTCAGGCAAGTGCCTGCGTATGGCTTGCGATAACTTCATTAGGCTCGGTGTTGTCATTCCTGACATACATGTCGAACTTCAGGATAATCCTGCTATCCAGCGAGTCGAGATCATCTGATTCAACTAAACTTGACAGTGGCAAGATTGATGTTATAATCATCTTTACAATGTAAAGATTGGAGATGAGGGACATGAAAAAGAACAGGAGGATCCTGATGACTGTTGCTATAGTATTGATCCTGCTTATAGTTATACCGTTAGTTTTCTGGGTCATCTTAAGCAGAGGATCTATAAGAAGTTATAGCGGGGAGAACAGCCTTTCCGAGAAATTTGTTATGGATATAAACGGCGCTCCGAACGGTTTTTTCATTAACAGCAAAGATACGGATAATCCCGTTCTCCTTCTCGTGTCGAGCGGCCCCGGCACCGATGATTATTTTCTTACCGACAAGTATAAGGACATGGATCTGGAAGATGATTTCACGGTCGTCTATTGGGACTACAGAGGATGCGGTATCGCTTATGACAGAAATGTCGATATTAATGAGATCACCTTGGATAATCTTATAAATGATACGCATGAAGTAACCGGTTATCTGAAGGAGAGGTTTTCGAGAGAAAAGATTTTCCTGATGGGCTTTTCCGGCGGATCTAAGATAGCGATCAATGTGGCACAGATGTATCCCGAAGATTATTATGCCTATATCGGAATGGCGCAGTGCGTTACGGATTCTTATGAGAACGATACCTTGATGTACGGATTCATGAAGAAGACATTTGAAGCAAATGGTGATACAAGATCGCTTAAGAAACTGGAAGATTCTGTCGAACATATCGACGATCATGTTAAATGCAAGAACTGGCGCGACTATGTCGATCTGGTCCATGAAGCGGGCGGCGGAACGATAAAGGATAAAAGTGAATTTACGGGGATCATAATCCCGATATTTACATGCAGATGCTATACGGTAAGAGAAAAGCTCAATTATGTTCCGAGCCTTAAGATGTACGATAAGGCCCCGATAGCAGACGAGATCAAGAACTACGATTATCGTGAAGAGATAACTTCGCTCGATATACCTGCATATTTCATAAGCGGTGAATACGATTATAACTGTCCGTGGGAACTTGTTGAAGATTATTGTGACGGATTAAAGGCGCCGGACAAAGGTTTTTATCTGATCCCTGACTCGGCTCATAGCCCCCTCTGGGAGAATCCCGAAAAGACTTGTGATATATTAAAGAGCATAAAGGAGAAACTGGTCTGATGGGAGATAATTATCATCACGGAAATCTTAGACAGGCACTTATCGATGCCGGGATCAAGATCATAAACGAGAGCGGTGAAGATGGTCTCTCGCTTCGTAAGGTCGCGGCTTTTTGCAATGTGTCGCATGCGGCACCGTATGCTCATTTTAGGGATAAGGAAGAACTTATAGAAGCGATCAAAAAGAATGTTACCGACAGGTTCATGGAGGAACTGGAACGATCCGTAAAAGGTGCATCCGGCACGGATGAAGAACTGGTCAATATGGGCAGGAGATATGTAACTTTCTTCGTCAAAAACCCTGACTACTTCAAATTCCTGTTCAGCAGCCAGAAGATAACGGCACATCTTTATTCGGACAATAAAGACGATTATCCGCCGTTTCTTTTCCTGAAAAAGGAGTATGCTAAATATCTAAGCGAAAACAATATCGAACGAACAGATGAGGAAAGAGAGATCGATCTTATAAGGCTGTGGTCTTCCGTTCACGGACTTGCTGCCATAGCATGCATGTCGGGTGTTGAAGTATCTTTCGACTGGGAAGATAAGATACTCGGGGACATACTTATAAAATGATCCGGAAATTATTATGAACAAGCGCTTTTACGAATTACTGTTTTCATTATTCATGATCACTATAGGAGCATTCATGGCGGCCTTTTCCGTCGCATGTATCCTTCTTCCGAACGATGCTATCGATTACGGAACAGCCGGTATCGCGATCATCGTAAGTAAGCTTACGGGACTGAATCTTTCCTTAACAGTCTTCATAATCCTTCTTCCGTTCCTTATTATCGGCGGTATCAAGATGGGACGAAGATTTCTTATAAAAGCAGTTACCGGTTCTCTTGCATATATGGCGGGACTTGCGATCTTTGAGATGATCCCTTTCGAACTTAATATCGAACATTTTATCGCAGTCATATTCGGTGGTGCTATCCTCGGAGCGGGATTATCTTTGATCCTTCGATTCGGAGGCTGTATCGACGGATCGGAGATACTTGCTAACCTGATAGTAAGTAACCTCGCAGCAAAGAAGGGCATCAATATGAGCATGACGGGAATATTGATCGCTTTTAATGCATGTGTGTATCTTGCCGCTTTCTTCCTTATCAACAAGAACAGTTCGCTTCTGAGCCTTCTGGTCTATGTCATCGCTACGGCAGTCATCGACCATTTTACCGACAGGTTTGAAGCGATCAAACAGGTTACCATCATTACCAAAAATCCTAATAAGATCGTCAACTGGATCCGTAAGGATATGAAAAAGACCTGTACCATCATGGATTCGTCCGGAGCTGTATCAGGCGGAAACAAGACGATCATCTGTTATGTTACTTATTTCGAGCTTCAGAAGTTTAGGGAATACATAAAGGGTTTGGGCGACAATACATTTATAACCGTATCAACTATTGATGAGATAATGCTCAGCCACTGATCCCGTTTTTGGTGATTTTGTAGATCTTTGTTATCAAGTGAAAACAAATGAAAGATTTGATTGACAAAGTGAAAACGGCAAGTTATTATGTCACCATGATTAATTTGGAACGCAGAAAACAAATACTTGACCTCCTTGCTGAGGTCGGAACTATCAAGACAACTGAGCTTTCAGACAGGCTCGGTGTTACAGGCGCGACCATCCGTACAGATCTTCGAGATCTCGCGAGAGAGGGCGCTATCGTACGTTACCACGGCGGTGTCAAGCTTCCTCAGGAGAAGCATGAACAGTTCACTGAGAACTACATGGTGCGTTCCATTACCCACGTTGACGAGAAGACAGCTATCGGTCGTGCAGCAGCTGAACTTGTAGGTTCAGGCGATACGATCTTTATGGACGCGAGTTCGACGACTTTTCATATGATACCGTATCTTAAGTACACCGATGACGTTACTGTAGTTACCAACGGTATCCATACTGCTATGGAACTTCAGCATCATAACAACTTCAAGTCCATCATCCTCATCGGAGGCATGTTAAGACCACACTCAGGTGCGATCGAGGGAGTTGTAAGCCGTGAGATGGTAAACCGTTTGAGCGGGGACTATTATTTTGTATCAGGTAACGGTTGTTCCGCAGACATCGGTCTTTCCGGAAACAACTTTTTCGAGCTGGAATTAAAGAGAATGTGTGCTGAAAGATGTAAGCACATAGTAGCACTTGTCGACTCAACAAAGATCGGTGCGGATTCTGCATCTGCATTTATCCCGATCGAGAGGATCGACTACCTTATTACTGATTCCAAGATCAAGCAGGAAGACGTTGAAGAATTCCATAAGCATGGAGTCAACGTTATTATCGCCAAGTAATCACTTATTTGAATAACGCTGTCTGTACTTTTTAGGAGAAGTCTGGAATTGTCTCTTGAACTGTGTGATGAAGTAACTTGTGTTGGAAAATCCCACCTTAAATGAGATCTCTGCGATCGTATCATCTGTAGAAACAAGAAGACGCTGAGCTTCGTGGATCCTTACGAAGTTAAGGTATTCCGTAAATCCCATTCCGACAGCTGCACTGAAGTAACGGGAGAAATAGCTGGTGCTCATGTGAACGAGGTTAGCCATCTCGATAGCTCTTATGTTCCTGTTATACTCGCGGTTAACGACTTCAAGGACAGGAGCAAGTTTTGCAAGCTTGCTGTTCTTAGGCTCGAGATCTTCGTTGTTGCTCATGGATTCCCACTTCTTAAGGATATAGAGACAAACAGCGGAAAGACTTGTCCTTATGGAAAGACGTGAGAGACGGTCTTTACTCTCATTCTCGTGATATACGGTCTTGATGTGCTTAGGAATATCCGTCATATCGATCTCTTCAGCTCTGAAGATGTGGGTTGAAGGGAAGTTGTTCGAATTGAACGGAAGAAGATATTTGAATTCGACAGGTGAGAGGATACCGCTGAAGATGAACGGAAGATCTACCTGTATACATACGTATTTGCAGCCTCTCTTACGCTCGAAAGAATGTACTTCACCCGGAGCGATAACAATGAGATCGCCCGATACTCCCATGAGAGTTTCGTTGTTGATAATCGTCTTTAATTCTCCGGAAACAACATAGATCAATTCGAGATAAGCTTGGTAATGTGGCTCGATTATCGGACGGTGGTAACGATCGGTCAGGTCAAAATCTGAAAGAAAACAGAAAAAATCGTTTTGCTTTTCCTGACGAACGTTTTCGTACGGAATGCCCTCTACTGCGGTGTTTGACGTGTATACATATGGTTCTGAGTTCATATGAAGCCCTCCGATATACTTCAAAAAAGCGCAACCATTTCACAATTTTGTAAGGAATATATCACATTTTCTTCTCATTTCCAATTAAATTTTATTGTTTTTAATGAAAATTTGTCTGCTTTTTGATATTTTCGTCTTTTTCACAACGTACGTGAAAATAATTAAGCCATTATGTATAATAATAAATTAGGAAAAAGTAATAAAAGAGGGTCGCACAAATGGATATAAACCCTATCGTATTGCCAAGCTGGCTTACCGAGAAGAGTGTCTTTCAACAGGGAGTTGAGCTTGTCATCAACGGTTATGCAGCACCAAGTGCCACGATAACATTGGAGATCGTAAAAGATCCTACCGACGGAAGACGGGTCTCAAAACTCGATACCGAGTACGGTGTTATCTTAAGTCTGGAGACTACAACTTCGGGCAAGGGTCGTTTTGAGTTTAAAGTTCCGCCTTACAAGGCGTCTACTGATACATATACTTTCATCTTCACATGCTTTTCGGAGAACGTGACGATCAAGGATATCCGATGTGGAGACGTATGGGTATTCTTAGGTTCGGAACTTCTTTCTGTTCCGATCTGCAAGGCCAATGCTCCGGCAGCTCCTATGAAGAGAAATGTCATGAGCCTTATCCGTTTTCTGACTCCTCAGAGAAACGGTCTCAATGACGAGATGAAAGATCTTCCGTATGAACCAAAGTCATACTACAAAGATGTAAGCTGGATCAAGGTTACCGACACTAAGGAATTGTCGCTCGTATCTTCAAGTGCATTCTCGTTTGCTTATGAACTAGCCGAGCAGATCCATTATCCTGTCGGCGTAGTCGATCTTTCCTGTGCAGATTCCACGATCCTTTCTTGGATCTGCAAGGAAGCAACGGAACACGAAGTTGCACTTCATGACCTTTTGGAATCACAGGGGCTTTTGATCGACAAGAATACATACGAAGCTCTGCTTGACGAGGATAAAGAGAGAAATCAGATCGCCAAGCTTACGACTGAGATAAAAGAGAATAAGGAAGTCATGGACTTTGACCTTGAGAAGAAGGGTAGACTTCAGGAACTCACGAACGAAGATAATGACGGTTCCACTCTTGATTTCCCTAACTCCGGATCGGATAAGAAAGACGATAAGAAAACATCCGAGCCGCTTTCCGCAAGCGCAGCGATGTCTCTTGACTTTAACCTTTTCGGAAAAGAGACCTCTTCGAAAAAGAAGGAGGAAGTCCGCTACATCAAGCCGAAGTTCCGCGTGTCCACGATGTACAATGCTAAGCTTGCTCCGCTTTCGAGACTTACTATCCGCGGTATGTGTTTTGCTCCGAATAACGAGGAGTGGAAATTCTCTAGATATGATCTTTTGCTCATGGGCCTTCTCGAGACATTGGTAAGTGTTTTCGAGCCGAAGGAAGTAATGGAAGATGACCTTATGCCGTCTTTCTTTGTGGTTGCAATGCACCCTGATGCAGTTGATATCGATGAACCTTATTCTGTACTGGAATTCAACGAGAATCTGACTGCGTTCTTACGAAGACTTACTATGCCGACAGGTATCGTCAGCTGTCATGACCTTCTCCTTCCTGATAAGACTAAGAGTTTTACCTTGGGTAAGAGATTGTCTGTTGTCGCACTCGGTAATCACTTTACGCAGAAGATGCCTAAGTCCTGTCCTGAATGTATCGGCGCAGAGCGTGCGGGCAACAAGCTCATCTTAAGTTTTGATAACCTCGCTGACGGCTTGAGACTTGCGGAAAACGAGTCCATCCTGAGAGGCTTTTCAGTCTGCGGTGAGGACAGAGTATTTTATCCTGCAAAGGCGAAGATCCTTCACGGTGTGCGTGTCATGGTATGGCGTGATGACATAAGAGAACCAACAAGCGTAACTTACGGATTTAATCCGTTTCCTCACGAGGCAACGTTCAAAAATCTTATGGATCTTCCGGTACTGCCGTTCAGATTCGACAGAGACCCTGCTTTCTATTCGCCTGACCTGTTCTTCGCATCATGCGATAATCTTACTTTCGTCGGTAAGAAAACACGCGATGACGAGTTTGAGAGACTCAAGGTCTTCAGGACCTTCAAGGGTAACGGCGCGATCGACGTCGATACCATGAACAAGACAGAAGGAAGCAGTTCGCTTCACATCAAATATGAGACAGAAAATAGTCTTTACGGATTTGAACCGGTGCTCTCATATTCATCCATTATGGGACCTCTGGAACTTCCGAGAAGAAGAAGGATCTCAATCGATGTTTTCAATCCTGAGCAGACCAAGAAGAAGCTCCGTATCGAAGGATTTAAGGGCGAGGCAGACATCAAGCAGCAGCTTACCTGGCAGACCCTGATCTTGGACTACGAGGGCGAGGGCAATATCAAATTGGACGAACTCAAGATCTATATCGAGGATTCTTCCAGAAACGGCGAGATCTACATCGACAACATCATTTTCATCTAAGGAGGCATTGAATGTTTGACGAATTATTACCAGCAATAGAGAACTCTATCGTCTCGGCATCCGGTGCATTGCCGGTCGTTTTCGAAGGTATCGAGCATACCCTTGAAAAGACAACACCGGTAACGACATCCAGCAGACACAGTTCCCACGAACTTCTTTGCCTTCGAAGCGGAAGAGTCGAATTTACTATCGAAGGCAAGCATACTTTTATTCTCGAAAAAGGATCGATACTCATCCTCAGACCGAATACCGAGCATGCAGTAAAAGTCATCTCCGGACAGGCTGATATGTTCGTTCTTTATTTCGGTTTCTCGAGAGACATCGAGGTTGCCGGAAAAGCGATAAATCAGATGAGCCAGCCTAAGGTCGAAAACACCGATAAGCCTCATAGCGGCCCGTCGGTTGCAGTTCCTTACATCATGGCTCAGACACCGCTCGAAAACTTTTTGGACTTCGCATCCAACGACGGTGATGGCGATCCTTCAAAAAGCAAGTACATCATCATCTCAGGTGCATACAAAAAGAACATCACTTCCATCGTTGAAAGGATCGTTGAAGAAAGCAAGAGCCAGCTTCTCAACAAAGAGCTTATGATGCAGATATTGACAGTCGAATTGATGGTCACTCTCGCAAGAGCCATGAAGAGCGAATGGGAGGAGAGCTTACGAGTTAAGAACGGTAAGGCGAGAGAACTCGTTCTCATCGCCAAGGATTATATCGACAGAAACTTCGACCGCGGAATCTCCGTTGCCGATGCAGCTTCTTACGTATTCTTAAGTCAGGGATATTTCACGAGAGCTTTTAGGGACGAGCTCCTCATAAGTCCGATGTCATATCTCATGAAAAAGAGGATCGAGAGAGCCTGCGAGCTTTTGGAGAATAACGAGATCAAGGTTTCCGGTGTAGCAGCACAGACAGGCTTCTCGAGCCCGCAAAGATTTAATGTCGCTTTCAGAAAGCAGACAGGCATGACTCCGATGGAGTACAGAAGAAAAAAACAGAATCTATAAGACAAAGAAGGTATGAAAAATGTACGATTACAATTCTGATCCAAGGATCCCTGAGGAAAGCTTGAAGAATATGGATCTTCCCAAGATCGAATCAGCCGTAAGGCAGATCCTGGAAGCTATCGGTGAAGATCCGGACAGGGAAGGTCTTCAGGATACACCTGTAAGGGTAGCAAGAATGTATGCGGAGATATTCGCAGGACTTCACAGAGATATCAACAAGGATATCAAGACGTTTACCGAAGAAGGTAACGACGAGATGATCCTCATCGGTGATATCCCGTTCTATTCCATGTGCGAACATCACCTGCTTCCTTTCCACGGAAAGGCTCACGTCGTATATATCCCGCGTGACGGTAAGATCCTGGGACTTTCGAAGGTTGCAAGGATCGTTGATACTCTCTCCAAGAAGCCTCAGCTTCAGGAAAGGCTCACATCCGAGATCGCAGATGAGATCATAAGGGCTGTCGATGCTGCTTCAGTATGTGTCGTTATCGAAGCTGAGCACCTGTGCATGACGATGAGAGGTATCAAGAAGCCTGGTTCAATGACAGTAACTTCCGCTATGCGAGGCGGCTGCCGTACAGACGCGAGAACAAGAAACGAGGCTCTCGCTCTCATCAACAGACAGCGTATCGGAGGCTAAATGAATACCTGGAAGATTAGGAACGGTCATATCGATCTTACGGGTATTCCGGTAGTCATGGGTATCCTTAACGTGACACCTGATTCTTTCTCTGACGGCGGCGATCACAATGACATTTCTTCCGCTTTGAAGTGGACCGAGAAGATGATCAGTGAAGGCGCCAAGATAATCGATGTCGGAGGCGAGTCCACAAGGCCCGGCTCCGTTGAGATAACCGCAGATGAAGAGATCGGGAGAGTAGTTCCCGTAATCGAGAGGATCGCTTCCGAGTTTGACGTTAAGATCTCCGTTGATACCTACAGGGCCAAAACGGCGGAAGAAGCTTTGAAGGCAGGTGCACACATCGTAAATGACGTATGGGGTTTTCGAAGAGAACCGGAGATAGCAAAGATCACCCAAAGATACGAAGCAGGCGCGGTACTGATGTCCAATGCTTTCGGTTATGAGTATGACGACATCATAAGTTTCAAGAACGGCTGCTACGAGAAGTCTCTTAAGATCGCTCACGATGCTGGTATCACGGATGATCATATCCTTCTTGATCCGGGCGTCGGCTTCGGAACCACCAGGGAAGATGACATAAGTCTTATGAGAGAACTTGATAGGTACGATAATATCCTTCTCGGTGTCTCTCGAAAAAGAATAGTGGATTACCTTCTTGGAGGAGACACTAAGCCGAAGGAGAGGACCGCGGGTTCCGTGGGGCTTGCTCTGGCAGGCGCCGCAAAAGGAGTTAAAGTTATCCGCGTGCATGACGTAAAAGAAACAGTAGACGCACTTAAAGCCTATAGCAAAGTAATGAGGGAGGATCTATAAAATGGACTGCATAATCATGAGGGACATGAAGTTTACGGGACACGTCGGTTGTCTTGAATCCGAGAAGCAGAACGGACAGCCGTTTATCATTACCTGCGAACTTTATTTTGACCCGACCATCGACGGATGCTATACGGATAAGATCGAAGACACCGTGGATTACTCGGTTGTTTTCGATATCATAAAAGACACTGTTGAGGAGGCGGATTGTGACCTCATCGAGCGTCTTGCACAGATGATCGCAGAAAAGGTCCTTGCATTTGATACAAGGATCAAAAAGACGGTCATCAATGTTTCAAAACCTGAAGCTCCCATTGCGGGAACGTTCGGTTCAATGGAGGTTCGGATTGAAAGAGAAAGCCACAGCTAAATGCTACATGTCCCTGGGAAGCAACATGGGGGACAAGGAGGAGAACTTAAAAAGTGCGGTAAGGCTTCTTAGGGATTCCGGAAGGATAACAGATATCAAGGCTTCGTCTATCTACGTGACAGAGCCTGTGGGATATGCAGATCAGGATGATTTTTATAATATCTGTATATCTTTTGATACCGATCTTAAGCCTCTCGAACTTCTGGATCTGTCCCAGAGCATAGAAGCGGAGCTTCACAGAGTAAGGACTATCAAGAACGGCCCGAGGACCATAGATCTCGACATCCTTTTATATGGTGACGAGAAGATAAAGAGCAAAAGGCTGATAGTTCCTCACGAGAGGATGTTTGAGAGGGCGTTCGTTCTGATCCCTCTGTCGGAACTTAAGGATATCGATGTTCCGATACCGACGGACAAGAGTGTCAAAAAACTTCGAAAGTTTACGTTTTGACCTTATGAATATATAATCTTTATGACCAAGAAGTGTTTAGGAGGAGAAAATGGCTGAAAATAACAATAATCAGGCATCCGGAAATAACAACTACCAAAAGGGCGGCAGAAACAACTACAGAAGAAGGAATAACAGAAACCGCCACAATAATAACGGCGGCAATAATGAGAACCGTTCAAATCAGGCGCCGGTAAATAAGGATAATGCACCTTCCCAGAACAGAGAAGGCGGTAACAACAATAATTTCAGAAGAAACAAGAACTTCGGAAACAACGACCGTAAGAAGAACTATAACAACAATAATAACGACGGTTACAGGAACAAGCAGTATAAGGATGCTCCGAAGCCGGCTCCTAAGGCTGAAGAGACAATCGACGATATCCATAAGGACATCGAGCGTATCGAGAAAGAGATCTGGCTCGAGATCGCCGATATCCGTAACGTTAAGCTTGATTAAGAGAGGTCGCCGTTTTGAACAGAGGACTTTTCATTACATTTGAAGGAATAGACGGATGCGGCAAGAGCACGCAGTTTCAGATGCTCAAGGAGTATCTGGAGTCAAAGGGCGTGAATTTTCTTGTTGTCCGTGAGCCTGGCGGAACCGTCATCGGCGAGAAGATAAGAGAGATACTTCTAAATAAGAAGAATGACAGTATGCGTCCGTTGACCGAACTGCTCCTTTTCGAGGCAGCCAGGGCGCAGATCACGGAGGAAGTCATAAGACCTGCTCTCGAGAAGGGCACATGCGTTCTTTGCGACAGGTTCTTTGATTCCACATATGCTTATCAGGGCTATGCTCGAAAACTCGGCGCAGAAAAAGTCCTGATGCTCAACGACCTTGCCACGGCAGGTCTTGAACCTGATATCACGTTCCTTATCGATATTCCTGTAAGCGTAGCTCTCGAGCGCAGAGGCATAAGAGGCGAAGCAGATGACAGGATGGAAGCGCTGGGAACAGCTTTTCAGGAAGATGTACGTAAGGGATACCTTGAGGCAGCGGAAAAGTTTTCGAGGATCAAGGTCATCGACGGAAAAGATGAGCCTTCCGTTGTTTTCGAGAAGGTAAAGAAATATTACGAGGAATATAAGTGAGTTTTCAAAGACTTACAGGACAAAATGAGATAAAGATCCGTCTGAAGCACGAGTTCCTGGGTGACCCGAGTCACGCAGTGCTCTTTACGGGTGAGAAGGGAAGCGGCCGTCACGAATTCGCCAAAGAGTTCGCGAAGGCTCTTTTGTGTTCTTCACCGACTGACGACGGTGCCTGCGGAAAGTGCAACAACTGCACGTATTTTGACGCAGAGACCCATCCTGACTTCATCCATCTTTTTGATCCGAACAAGAAAGCGATCAAGGTCGAAGACGTAAGGAACAAGGTCGTCTCTGATATAAGGATCGGCTCTCAGATATCAAAACGTAAGGTCTACCTGATCGAAGGCGACGAGCTTAACGAGGCAGGTCAGAACGCTCTTTTGAAGTCTTTGGAGGAACCGCCGGAAAACATCAACTTTATCCTTATCTGCGAAGAGGCCGACAGCCTTCTTCCGACCGTGCTCTCAAGGACCGTGGAGTATAAGCTCCAGAACTATACCAAATCTGAGATCATGGAAGTTCTCCAAAAGAAGAACAAGGAAGAATTTAACGGCAAGTTCAGAAAAAGTGATCTCGAGTTCACCTGTGATTTTGCTGCAGGCTCCATCGGCAAGGCCGTAGAACTTCTGGGTGATGAAGAACTGCCTGTCATGAGAGATAAGATGATAGAACTTGTAATGAATATCGGCAAGGAAAGTTACACGGATGTGCTGGATGACAGATATTCGTATTTTACTTCAAATGCTGATAATATAGAGGAACTTATGCTCTTTATCATCTGGATATTGGGAGATCTCAGTATCCTTCGTAAGGATAAGAAGAGCAAATTCATAAAAAATTCCGACCGCAGGGATGAATTCCTGAAATTTCTGGATTCCAACCCTTCGATCGATCTTAATAAGCTGGCCAAGGCATCGGGGCACGTTAACACGGTCTTCAAGCGACTTGAACTGAATGTTAATAACATCTATGTGTTTACCGACCTGCTCTTGGGCCTGAAGAAGGAGTTAAAACATGACTAAGATAGTAAACGTCCGCTTTCATGATGCGGGAAAGAGCTACAAGTTCTCCTGCGAGAACATGAAACTTAACATCGGTGATGCGGTAATGGTCGAGACCTCGTTGGGACTTGATCTGGCGCATGTTGTTGAGGAAGCTTATGATCTCGACACCAAGAACTTTGAAGAGGAGATCCTTCCGATCCTAAGACTTGCTTCCGATAAGGAGATAGAGAGATATCAGGTCAAGAAGGAAAAAGAGAAAGAGGCATACGAGAAGTGCCAGATGTTCATCGACAAGCATAAGCTCAACATGAACCTGGTCGATGCTGTCTTCGCATTTGACGGCAAGAAGATCGTGTTCTTCTTCACATCAGATAACCGAGTAGACTTCCGTGAACTCGTAAAAGATCTCGCGGCAGCTTTCAAGGCAAGGATCGAACTTCGTCAGATCGGTTCCAGAGACCAGGCTAAGCTCGTCGGCGGTATCGGCGTCTGCGGCAGGGAGCTTTGCTGCTGCACATTCCTCGATCACTTCGCTCCTGTATCGCTTCGAATGGCCAGAGATCAGGGCCTGTCACTTAACCCGACAAAGCTCAACGGTTCCTGCGGACGTCTCATGTGCTGTCTTCAGTTTGAGAAGGAAGCTTATGAGGATGCTCATAAGAGACTTCCGAAAAACGGCAAGAAGATCAGAACGCCTCACGGAACAGGTGTCGTTTCAGATGTTAACCTTCTTCTCGAGAAAGTTACCGTTAAGTTTGAGACAGAGGAAGAGACTGAAGTCGAGGTTTTCGATTGGGCACAGCTTGAGCCTTTGAACAGCCACATGAATGATTCCGAGAAGTCCTGTGGCAACTGTCCTAATCCTTGCCCTGCTAAGCGGCAGATGAACGATGATGCAATCATCATAGAAGACGATACGGAAAACGATCTTTAATTGTTACAAATTGTTCTTATTTTCGGACAAGAATAGTGTATAATATGTTTGTTCAAAAATACTTCAGGAGGTAATGTCTATGGCTTATGTAATTTCTGATGCATGCATTTCTTGCGGCACATGTGCTGAGGGATGCCCGGTTGGTGCTATTTCCCAGGGAGATACACAGTACAACATCGATGCTTCTGCTTGTGTAGAGTGCGGTGCTTGTGAGGCTAACTGCCCGGTATCTGCAATCGCAGCTGAGTAATCAAGAGAAAGCTAAAAAACGAGGACTGTCTCTATGGAGGCAGTCCTTTTTAGTATCAGACGGAGGAAGGGTAATGGACGAGGTTAATAGCATCCTTGAAAAGTGCACGCTGGAAGACCTGGAACGCGCAGGCCTTAAGATGTACCAGCTCAAAGACGGTTTCAGGTTCGGGACCGACAGTGCTCTTTTGGCCTGGTTCGCATCTTCCTTCGTCCGCAGCGGCACATCAGGTAACCTCGGCAAAGTCACCGCCAAGCCTTGCAAAGTCTTAGAACTCGGAAGCGGCTGCGGCGCTTGTTCGCTCCTTATACTCGGAAGGAAAGAGCAGACAACTATAGACGCCGTGGAACTTATGAAGGCACCTTATGAGGTCCTTCTCGAAAACATTAAGCTCAACGATCTCGGAAAGAGAATAAACGCATATAACTGCGATATCCGCGAACTGTGTCCTGAAGTAAAGAATAAGCAGTACGATATCGTGGTCTTTAACCCACCGTTCTTTCTTAAGGAAAGAGGAACGGCGGCATCCGAAGAAAAATCCATCGAGCGTCTTAACGGACGCTTTGAAGAAAACGGCAGCCTTCAGGATTTCGTTGATTGCGCTGCCTCCAGAGTCATTCCGTCATCAGGTTTCGTCGTGATGATCATGAAGGGCAACCGCCTCAAGGACTGCCTGGAAGCTTTTTCGAGAGCGGGAATAACACCTGAAAGACTTCTTACGGTCCACTCTTTTTCGGACAAACAGGCATCCATGATCCTTCTTGCAGGTAAAAGAGGAGTCAAGAGCACGGAACTTAAGATCTTGCCGCCGCTGATCCTTAACGAGAAAACAGAGGGCGGATCTGAGATGACGGAGTACGCCAAACACATATATAACGACCCTCACGACGATTGTTTTATTTGATGGTATAATCATCAGAGATTTTAGAAACAGAGGTATTTGGATTGCTTTATCTGGTAGGAACACCGATAGGAAATATGGGAGATGTCTCGGAAAGAGCCAGAGAGGTCTTTGGCTTTGCGGACTTGGTCGCGTGTGAAGATACCAGAAGGACAGGACTTCTTCTTTCCAATCTCGGGATCAAAGCAAATCTTTTTTCTTATCACGAACATAACAAAGCAGCCAAAGGCCCGGTCCTTATAGGTAAGCTCAAGGAAGGTCAGAACATCGTTCTGGTATCCGATGCGGGAATGCCCTGCATCAGCGACCCGGGCTCGGATCTCGTTAAGCTCTGTATAGAAGAAGATATTCCGGTAACGACTGTTCCGGGACCCGTAGCTGCGATCACTGCTCTTGTCTTAAGCGGCCTTGATACCAGATATTATCATTTTGAAGGTTTTATCCCTGTTCCTGCCAAAGAGCGTAAAGAGAGGCTTGAAGCCCTCAGATCTTATAACGAGACTATCATCATTTACGAGGCTCCGCATAGGCTTCTTAAGACCATAGATGACCTTTGCGAGGCAGGCTTTTCGGGAAGTAAGGCGGCTTTTTGCAGGGAACTTACAAAAAAATACGAACAGGTCGTAAGGCTTCAGATGTCTGAGGCAAAAGAATATTTTACCGAGACTCCTCCAAAAGGCGAATTCGTTATCTGCTTAGAACCAACGAGCGAAAAGGATACCAGTGAGACTCAAGATATAGACATTGAAGCTATGGCCAGAAAGTTCCTCGA
>JAGCGK010000102.1 GCA_017649645.1 Clostridiales bacterium
ATATGTTTCAAACCTATGACAAGAAAATTTACCTATGAAACACTCCGGGATCCGTCCACCTATCTCGGAAGCCATATCAAAAGAAGGGAGATCAAATTATGGCAAGAAGAAAAACCACCAAAGCAGCAAAAACAAGTAGTCCCGTTACGGTCGAAAATGATGTCGTAACGCTTGAGATCCGGCCCTATGAGAAGGGCAATCTCTTAGGCTTTGCTACCCTGATCCTTTACGACGAAGTATATATTTACAATTGTCGTATCGTTGACGGTAAGAAGGGCGCATTTCTGGCTTATCCTTCCTATGAAGGATCCGATGGCAAGTACTACAATTATGCTTATCTGGACAAAGATAGCAATACCGCTAAGCTGGTTCAGGAACTCGTTGACCAGTATGTAGAGGGTTTAGAATAGGAATAATCCCGAAGCCCTACATAATATCGTTTAAGAGTTACCCATTGTGATAGACTCCTTCGTTAGAAGATACTCCGGTTATTGACTTCCGGAGTTTCTTCTATTATAATGAATATACAATTTGGATTTGCTTAGCATGTCATTCGAAGTTACCCGGTGCGCCAACACCGGGTTTCTTCTTATTTATATATTGACTAATTTAGTCATTGACTTATTCAGTCAGTTTGTGTATTGTATAGTTAAGGGGGTAACATAATGAACAGACAATCATACCTTGATAAAATAAAAGAGTTCGAAGGATTCCGCGCACACGCTTACAAATGTCCGGCCGGGATCTGGACGATCGGATACGGAAGGACTTCCGGCGTGACTTCCTCTTCCGTTACCAGCAAGGCAGCGGAAGAGAGATGGTTTAACAACTACGTAGAAGGTCTTGAAAAAGAAATATCAATATACATGGAAGAACACGGATATGCGATAGTTGAGTACCAGCTTCAGGCACTTACTTCCTTTATATATAATCTGGGATATGGAACCTTAATGAAGCTTACAAACAACGGTAAAAGATCCATATTAGAGATATCTAAGAAGATCCCGGAGTATTGTAACGCTACGGTCAACGGCAAGAAGGTTAAGCTTGCCGGCCTTGTAAGAAGGCGCGCGTGGGAAAAAGATCTTTTCGATGGTAAGCTTGAAGCTTCCGAAGCAAAGAGTAACCCGACCGCAAAAGATCTTCAGGAGCTTTGTAATGAAGTTTCCGGATCCGATCTTGTGATAGATGGTAAGATAGGTAAGAAGAGCGTTACGGCCTTATATAATTATATTAAAGAGGTATCAACATGAACGACCTTGTAAACTTATTTATGAACGCCGGTGTTACTGTTGTCGTTCTGGCGTATTTCATATATCGGGACTATAAGTTTTCTGAAAAGCTCAATAGTTCCTTAACCACCTTAAACGACACAACAAACCTTATTAAAGATCTTTTGATCAAAGAAGAAAGAGAGGAAAAGAAAGATGGCAATTAACAACAATCAGGCCGCCGAAGTAATAAAAGCTGCCTACAAACAGTCCACCGGATCCGAAGCGATCGATACCCTAGATCTTGAAGGAATTATCGACGCTGGTAAGTCCGGAGAGTTCACACCGGAGAAAGAACCCTTTACCAAGGCCCTTATATCCGTACTTACAAAGAACTGGTTTACAGATAGTTCGTACCGTTCCCAGTATAAAGATCCCTTCTATGAAGATGCTGAACGCTTCGGTGCGATAGTTCAGGCAATTTCAATCGAAGTACCTGAAGTAACTGAGTCCCATGCGTGGAAGGACTTTTCACCAACGGTAGATCCGGTCAGCGGTGAAGTAACTTATGCAACTGCCGGTATTTATAACGTATATGTTCCCGTTGTTGATACAAAGTATTATACAAAATCCATAAGTTGGGAACTTCCTATTGCTATCACTAATGAACAGTGGGACGTTGCCTTCGATAACGCTTCCGAAGCTTTGTCTTTTGTGACTTACGTTCTTATGTGTGTCGATAATGCTATCGTTATCCACCTTGAAAACATGAACAACGCAAGTAGAAATGACTTCATAGCTGAAAAGGTAAACTATGCAGCAAGTGAAAGTGCGACCGGTGTTCATGTGATAAACCTTGTCGAAGAGTACCAGAAAGCCCAGGCGGAACCGGCGGACATGACCGTTGAAGAATATCTCAACACTACGGCCGCGCTTCTTAACGGTATTGAAGTTCTTATGAACCATATCGATCTTTTAAGGAAGCCCACCGTAATATATAACACCGAGCAGAAACTTCGTTTTACTCCGGACGAGCGTTTAGTTGTTCAGGTACTTTCACAGTATGAGAACAGACTGAACGTAGTTGGAAGATCCAACATTTATCATGACGAGCTTGTTTCTCTTCCCGGCCATGAGAAAATCCCTTATTGGCAGGCACCCGGACTTGTTAACGCATTTGCTGACGTATCATCTATCAATGTAACTACCGCAAGCGGTGACGACATTGAAGTAGACGGTGTTGTAGCCTTCGTTGCTGATAAGTGGTCTATCCTTCATACCATAAGGAATAAGAGAGTAGCAGCAACTTATTTCGATCCGGAAGATCTGACACAGTATTACAACCAGTTCAGAGATCAGTATATGAACAACCTTACTATGAACGCGATTGTGTTTGTAGTTCAGGACTATGAAGTATCAGATGTAGAACCGGAACCCGAACCCGGCCCCTAATATGTAATTAAATACTGGCCACGTGTAAAAGCGTGGCCTTTATTTTTTAAGGAGAATTAAAATGTACAGAAATTATTATTATGACGTGTTTGGTGATGTGCTATCCATAACCAATAACATACCCGGAAAAGAAAAGCTTCTTAAAGACTTTGACTATTGCTTAGAGCTGATAAATAACATAAATCAGATAGTCCGTTTTGACGACTTCTTTCCCGAGCTTGACCAGGATATCTTCAATAATATTAAGATCACGGAAGGCATGGTCGGGATCCTTAAAGACGATTACGGCTTTCAGTGCTGCATGGTAGAACCGGAAGGACTTCCCAGAAAAGACGGAAGGCCCTATCGGGTAATTGCCAGGTATATCCGTGTTGTAGATGATAGGCCGGAAGTGGTTGTTAAGGATCATCTTTTAAATGATAAAGATATCGTTATCTTCTATAATACCGCATACGGCAAGCCGGATCTTAATATTTGGTGGCTTGCTAAGATGATGGGTGAAACAGATGTTTCTATTTATAAAAACATTCTCTTTGCAAGATACGCTCCACTTCTTAGAGTTAAGAGTGAAAAAGAGCGTAAACAGATGATAGAAGCAATTGATAAGATAGTGGACGGTGAGATATCGACTATGATATCAGATGACACCTTCGAAGACTTGCTGGATAAAGAACAGGATCCAATCCTTAACATAACAGATGTAGGAAATTCTGACAAAATACAGTATCTTTCACATTTGTTTCAGGACTTCATAAAGAGATTTACCATGAGATATGGTTGTCCTATCTCCGGTGTTGAAAAGATGGCCCAGCAAAACAATGCTGAGATAAACGGCGACGTGGCATATAGCTGGTTAGTTCCTATCGATATGTTAAATCAGGCAAAAGAAGGTTGTAACAGAGCAAAAGAGCTATGGCCGGAGCTTACGATAGAAGCTCATTTTGGTACTCTTCACGAACTTATGTATATTAAGTTTGCTCAGGATATAACAAAAGATAATCCAAATATGAACGTATCCATAGAAGAAAATCAGAACTTAGAAGACTTAGCACCTTCAGAGATGTTTGCGGCAGCTGAAGAAGATCCTAAAGCACCTGAAGATCCGGCGGAAGAAGATCCTAAAGAAGATCCACCTGAAGAGGATCCGAAGGAAGAAGATCCGGAAGAAAAGAAGGAAGGTGAAGAAGATGAAGATTAAAACCTTATACGAATATTCAAAAACAAATAATAAGAAGCTTCTTTTTGAAAAGGTTACGGGGATAACATATCCCACGATTGAAGGAAATACTTCGAACTTCCTTACAGATTATGCTTCCATGGCTCCGGAGCTTGACCGTATGTTTTATATAAGGTATTCTTCCATGAAGCCGATCATACCGGAAGATAACGACGAAACGACCGCGCAGTATTTTGACGAATGGGCAGATAGTATAAGAAGCGTGTTGTCATATTATCTTGACGCGTGGGCGCGCCTTTACTATGCTTTGTCCCTTCAGTATAACCCTATTTATAATGTAGATGGAGAAACGACCAGAAGAACAAATGGTAAGACTGAAGGTTTATCCGGATCAGATTCGCTTCAGATGGTAAGAGGTGCTCAGAGTATTTCTAACCAGTACGGACAGAAACAGACTATCACAGACTACGGCCAGGATCAAAATACAATGATTCGCGGAGCTCAGTCTTCATCTGATACACACTCCGAAGTACCTTTTGACTCCGGTATAGAAAAAGAGATAAGCGCGGACAGTCATTCAGAACAGACCTACACGGATACGGATACCAGAGCGTCAAGAACGGATACCAGTACGGATACAACGCACACGGATACCGAAACCAGACAGACTTACACGGACACGGATACGACTACATACGGCAAACAGAACAATGTAGACTATACGGAAACGGAAGTCCGTAAAGGTAACATCGGCGTAACCATGACGCAGCAGATGTTAGCTGAAGAGTTTAAGATAAGAAAGATGGCTTTCTGGGATAACGTTTTCAAAGCAATATGTAAAGAACTTCTTTACTGGTAAGGCGGTGATCATATGTCAACAATATACTTATATAATGTAGGGGACGCTCCTAACAAAGTACATAAGTCGGTAGGTGTTGTTAAAGCGGCCCTTGAAGTGGAAATATTACCGGACTGTTCACTTACCCGGCCGAAGCTGAAGATATCCGCGTCAAATATGCTTATATCACAATGTAATTACTTCTATTTAAATGAGTTTAATAGATATTATTACATAGAAGACGCGGTACTTCTTCAGCATGGAGTTTATGAGATAACCGGAAGAGTGGATCCTTTAAAGAGCTTTGAAGGCGGTATCAATGGACTTACGGCGGTAGTCCTTCGTAATGAGTTTGAATATAACGGAGATATTATCGACGAAGAGATCATACCGAGAATAAAAAGACAGATAACAAAGAAAGTTATCGGCAATGTTGGCAAGATAGTAAATATTGTTATAACGGTAGCCGGTGGAAAGGAAAGAGAATGAGATCACATATAAAATATAAGACACCTTATGCGTTAAGTCAGGATTTTAACTATTATGCGATACAAAATGATGACGCTGCTTTCGGATATTTTGCGAACGTAAACGCTAACGGTCACTACTTCTTCGGTGGATATAATGAAAATACCGGTATGATCTTATCCGGATCCGTCGATGGAGATCCCGTATATCAGGAAATAGCATATACTAACCAGTACGATATAAACGCAATATGTGACTTCCTTTCAGTATGTAAGAATTACATAGTAAATGTTGAAGGACAGATGTCTTCTGATAAGTATGATAGCATGATAGAAGGCGTTAGGGCTTATGGTATTGGCGAAAACTATAAAGCATATAGCGGTGCTCCGGTATTATTCTGGGGTTTTGGTTCTACCGGACTGGAAATAGATATCATGGCCGGTACGGAAGGACTACATGCTACCGCTGAAGCGTGGGGCTTTCATAATGTTGCCGTAGTTGTCAACAATATCTTCATAACTGCTTTTGAATCTTACGCACAAAATAGTGATGACATTAGAGCGTTCTTTGCTTTTGACGCCGTAAAGAAGGCCGTAGAACTTGAATATATCGACGATCCTGATATTAAACAATGGATAGATGACAATGAGTGGGAATATATCGAAGATTCCCGTTGTGACTGGACTATAAATATAGATGGAAATAAGGATCCTGAATTTACGATAGCGTGGGCAGCTCCTATGATAGAAGGTGGAGATGTTGACGGCGGTAATGCCACCGTAACAATATTGATAGACGCTTATCAGGGCGGTATATTTACACAAAGACAGATCTTAGGTATATACTCCTACATGGATCATACAAAGAAGTTCAGTTTTTCTAAGCTGGCCACGGAAGCAAATATTCCCGAGTGGCAGCAATTTCTTGCTAACCTTATAAGGGATTGTCAGGTTCAAATCTATATGTATGTGACATATTTTATACCGGGAACACATGAAGATGTTACCAGTACGGCTAAAGCTGTTCTTACATATAAAGGACAGGGAAGCGGTCAGATCTTACCGCCCTTAGATGGTTCTACGATAACATTTACGCATGGAAGTACGGACGAGTTTATAACTCAGTTCGAAGATGATATCGACACACCTGATACACCCGATGGAACTTCCCCGGAGTCTAAGCAGCAAACCTATTCCGGTATAGGTGTCATGACAAAAAGCTATGTAATTGATAAAGGAAGACTTCAGCGGCTCGGTAACTTTATCTGGTCATATAACTTCTATGACTTTATACAGAACTTAAACAGTTCACCGATTGAAAATATTGTTTCTATTAAGATGTATCCCTTTACGATCCCACACGGAGAAGATGACGAGATCATTTTGGGAAATGTTGAAACCGGTATAATGGGTGGTCCGATAGATGTAGACTATAATTGTAAGCACGTGATAAATCCGTCCGGGACTACCATAGCAAAGAAGTATCCGCAAAAGTACAATTATCTTAATAGTAACGTATTTACAAAGATGGCGATCTTCCTTCCTTATATAGGATTTAAAGAGCTTGACGCTTCCGTGTTCCTTGATCATGAGTTAAAAGTTGAATACATAGTGGATATCTTAACCGGTTCATGTGTTGCTATGATATATGCGGACGACGTTCCTATCGTTCAGCATAACGGACTTATGGGACTTGATATCCCTATAAGCGCAATGAACCGAGCACAAGTCGAAGCCGGTATCGTTCAGTCCGTAGGACAGACCGCAATGGCCTTGACGCAGCAAAACTTAGGCGGTGCCGTATCAAGTGCGTTAAGCATATTGTCACAGTCTTATCATACGGAAACAAAAGGAACCGCTTCACCTTCATGTAACA
>JAGCGK010000103.1 GCA_017649645.1 Clostridiales bacterium
CAAAGGCACTATAATTGTCTTCAAATAAATACCGTCATATGTACCGTTATAGAACTGTACAAATAACGGGAATTCTTCTTAAAATACAGTCATCAGTACAGTTCTAAGAAACTGTATTTATCACGGGAAAAACAGTGGAATTACAGTCATCCGTACCGCTATATAACTGTACAAGTAACGGGAATTCTTCTTAAAATACAGTCATCCGTACAGTTCTAAGAAACTGTACTTATCACGGGAAAAACAGCGGAATTACAGTCATCCGTACCGCTATAGAACTGTACAAGCAACGGGAATTCAAAAGAAAAGCAAAAGAATGGGGATGCTCCAAGTGAGTTCAATCACTTTTGAGACATCCCCTTTCTCAAGATCTATGCATTACCCTAAAAATGCGTCAGGCGTAAAAATCAATACCGTTAACAGTTATCTTGGCGATGTTATCCGTATCGACAAGACGGTTGAACAATGCGATGAATCCTGTGTCGGTTCCGCATACGTAACCGGTGCTGTTTGTGTTCGCATCGAATACAAGATACTCGGTTCCGTCGTTATAAGTGATCTTCAATGTTGTATCTGAACCCAGTGTCTCACCCTTGATCTCAGTTCCGCCTGTGGAATCCCAGACCATGGAGACAGGGGAGATCTCGACTGATCCGTTATCCGAAGTGAACATCTTAGTATCAAGCTTATCTGCAACCGGGATCACGTAGTCATTAGCTGACTTGATGTACTGAGCAGCATCTTCCTTCGACACATTGGTGATCTCGGAAACCTTCATCGTGTATTCGCATGTCTTAAGTGTCACGTGATCAGTGATCGGAGCGTTACCGTAGAGCAAGCTGTTATCACACATGTACTCATAGCAGTAGAGCTTATCTTCCGTGGAGTTCTCGAGATCGACCCAGATCTTTCCGGTTCCTTCTTCGAAGCCGAAAACGATGGTCGTATCTTCGCTGAACCACGCGCCTCTTGATTCGTTATCGAGCTGGCTGTAGTTGAGGCAGTCGACGCCGCCTTCTTTCTCGATGGTGTAAGCTGCGACGATTCCGATACCGTCTCTTACTACTGACTCGACTGTGATAGTCGTGTCTCCGACAGAGCATGTTACAGGTTCCGTTGTCATCTTGTCATCGATGAGTCTTGCCGCCACTTCAGGATCAGCCTCAACGTATTCGATCCTCGGCAATACTGCTTCATAAGTTACAGGTGATCCGTCGTCGTTGGTCTTGCCTTCTTCGAACATTATTGCTGTGTGGCTCTCGACTGTATCTTTTCCGCTGTTGCCCCAAAGCTTTCCGAATAGTTCTCCGCCTGTAGCAGCGTTAACTGCGAATGGTGCTGCGAGTGCAACAACTGCTGCCGCTGCGGCTACCTTAGTTCCGAGTTTGCTTATCTTTGCCTTTTTTGCATCATTCATGATAGATTCCTTCCTCGTCAGATACCTTTCAGAGAAAACATGATCTTCCACACCGTCAGTGATGTGATCAAATTCCTCAATACTGATATCTTTTTCGAAAATGTCGTTTTTGAAGTTTTGTTCCATAAGTAGTCTCCTTGATAGAATTCCCTCCGGTTACGGATTAAGTTTCTAAGATCTGTCCCGGGTTTTGACGCATCATCTTTTTGGCTCGTTCATATCGTTTTCGAACATTAGCCTCAGTGATGCCAAGTTTACGGGCAGTCTCTGAGATCGAATAATCCTTGACGACAAGGCAATAAACAACGTCGTAATATTTCTCTGGCAGAGTATTCATGAGCGGCTGATATTCAAATTCCGCATCTGTAGTTTCTTCTGGCGCAACGGCTTTGATCTGTTCCGGGTCTTCGGTAAGGCTTACGATCTGATTCTCATTTTTCCTTTTGTTGTATATGTTGATCGAAGCGTTCCTTATGACTGTTATTATGTATCGCTTACAGTCGTCCGATGACGGATCGTCGAAGTGGACCTTGTGTTTTATCAGCTGCAGGAAAGCATCCTGAACGGCATCTTCGGCGTAGGTTTCGTTATGTAAGACTGACAGTGCGACACGGAACATTTTCTGTTCGTACAGTTCATAACATTTTTCTATGAATGAGATCTGTTTTGACGGCAATGCCATTTATGTTTCTCCTTGTCGTTTCCTGGAAGGACCGTTCGTCTTCGAAGTATGTGATCACCGATCGACCCTTCTACTCTATATAACAATCCGAAAATGCTTTTTGTGACAAAATCTATCCTTTTTCATTTTAACTTATCTGTTTCACATCTTTTGTGGCATTAAAAAAGCAACTGGAAACAAACAAATGTTTGTGGTATGATGAGGGCAAATTCCAAAGACAAAAGAGCAAAGGTGAGTTATGGACAGAACGTACTTGGCGATAGATCTTAAATCGTTTTATGCCAGTGTCGAGTGCGCTCAAAGAGACCTCGATCCGCTGAATACGAATCTTGTCGTTGCTGATCCGACGAGGACCGAGAAGACCATCTGTCTTGCCGTTTCTCCGTCACTCAAAAGTTACGGTATCGGAGGCCGTGCGCGTCTCTTTGAAGTCGTTCAGAAAGTGGAGCAGATCAACAAGGAGCGAAGCTGGAAAGCTCCGTACAGAAGGCTCACCGGTAAGAGCCACGTTTTCTCTGAACTTAATTCAGATCCGTCCCTCGCGGTAGACTATATCGTTGCTCCTCCGCAGATGGCTCTCTACATGAAGGTAAGTGCTCAGATCTACGGCATCTATCTTAAATACGTGGCGCCTGATGATATCTTCGCTTATTCAGTTGATGAAGTCTTCATTGATGCGACAGGTTATCTTAAGACTTATAACATGAATGCCCATGACTTCGCACGAATGCTGATCCAGGATGTTCTTAACACGACCGGCATAACCGCGACTGCGGGAATCGGCACCAACATGTATCTTTGCAAAGTCGCGATGGACATCGTCGCGAAGCATATCCCCGCTGACAAAGACGGCGTCAGGATCGCGGAACTTGATGAGCAGAAGTACAAAGAGACGTTGTGGTCACACACACCGATAACTGATTTCTGGAGAGTCGGTCACGGCATCGCTTCAAGGATCGAGAAGTTCGGGATCTACACCATGGGCGACATCGCCAGGTTCTCGCTTAAGCATCAGACCATCGAAGTTCTTTATAAGATCCTCGGTAAGAATGCCGAGCTCCTCATAGATCACGCCTGGGGCATCGAGCCCACCACCATAGCAGATGTTAAGTCATACCGTCCTTCCAATAACAGCCTGTCGTCAGGTCAGGTCCTTTCTGAGCCGAAGGATTACATGACCACCCGGCTGATCGTGTGGGAGATGGCAGATTCATTGTCGATGGATCTGGTTGAGAAGGGACTTCTGACGGATCAGCTCGTCATTACGATCGGCTATGACCGCGAAAGTCTCAAAGTCGCTGATTATAGCGGCGAGGTCCATCTGGATCACTACGGCCGCGCTGTTCCCAAACACGCCCACGGCACCATCAACCTCAGCCGTCACACTTCGTCCACGACCGAGATAACCGAGGCCGCCATGAACCTCTTTGACAGGATCATGGATAAGCAGCTTCTTAGCAGGCGCCTGGGTATCTGTGCCTGCAATGTCATCCGTGAAGATGATCTTTCTTCTCGCCGACAACCGGAGCAGCTCAACTTCTTTGATCTTCTTGAATCTGAAGATGATAAGGAAGCCAGAAACGCCAGGATCGAGAAAGAACACGCTCTTCAGGAAGCAATGCTGGAGATAAAGAAAAAATACGGCAAGAATGCCGTTCTCAAAGTTAAGAACCTGAACAAAGGGGGAACGGCCATCGACCGTAATAAGCAGATAGGCGGACACAAAGCATGAGTGAATATGATGACATCTTACATCTGAACAGGCCCCAATATCCTGACTTTCCGCCTATGTCGATCCACGACAGGGCGGCACAGTTCTCGCCGTTTGCGGCACTTGTCGGCTACGACGAAGCTGTCGCTGAGACAGTGCGCTATACTGATGCACGCCGCGAGATATCAGAGGAAGAATTGACCGACCTTAATAAGAAACTTAATGAACTTAAGGAGAAGCTTTCATTAAGACCTTCCGTAACTGTTCATTATTTTGTTCCAGACAGCCGAAAAGACGGCGGAAGCTATAAGACCAAGAAGGGCAATGTCAGGACAATAGATGAGTATAATAATATTATCGTTTTCGCGGATGGAGATAAGATAGCCATCAGTGATACGTATACGATCGTTTTCGAGGAATAAGATGAAGTACGGAAATATTACGTTAGCAAAATTCATAAACAGACCGAACCGCTTTATCGCGGAGGTGGAGGTCGACGGCAAAAAGGAGATCGTTCACGTCAAGAATACCGGCAGATGCAAGGAACTTCTGATCCCTGGTTGCGACGTGTGGCTGACGGCTCCCGACTCGCCCGGAAGAAAGACAAAGTACGATCTGGTGGCGGTCCGTAAGAGTAACGGGCTTCTCATAAATATCGACAGTCAGGCGCCGAACAAAGTGGCCGCCGAGTGGCTGAAGACCCAAGGCTTTACTACTGTGATCCCTGAATATACCTACGGTGATTCCAGGATAGATTTCTATATGGAGCAGGGCGACACCAAGTGCCTGATGGAGATCAAAGGATGCACGCTGGAAGTTGACGGCATCGGGTATTTCCCTGATGCTCCGACCGAGCGCGGCGTCAAGCACATAAGAGAACTCATCAAAGCTAAGAAGGACGGCTACCGCACGATCCTCGGATTCGTGATACAGATGGACGATGTAAAAGAAGTCCGTCCGAATGTTACGATGCACGCGGAATTTGGTGAGGCGATGGATGAGGCAAAGAAGGCAGGTGTTGAAGTGCTGTTCCTGACTTGTCATGTGGAGCCTGATGAAGTGGTCTGCATAGTTTAGAATATCCAAGTCGGACTGAGAAATATAAAAGCCTGTCATATTGACCGAGTATATACCACGATATATACTGTAGTTAGAGAGGCAGGTGGTACAGATGATGACAGCGAAGATCTTTGAAAATGGAAGAAGTCAGGCCGTCAGACTCCCGAAGGAATGCAGGTTTAATACTGATGAGGTCATGGTAAATAAGATCGGGGAGATCGTAATACTGGCACCAAAGTCAGATAATTGGGAATCATTTGCCAAAGCTATAGATATGTTCTCTGATGATTTTTTGGAAGATGGCCGAGCACCACAATATAACACGGAGCGTGAATCTTTATGAAATATATGTTAGATACGAATATTTGTATCTACGCTATTAAGAATAAACCTGAGACAGTTATCCGGAAACTCAAGAAAACTGATCCGAAGGATGTTTGCATATCAGCTGTTACGTACGCAGAGTTGATGCACGGTGTGGAAAAAAGCCAAGCTGTTGAGAGAAACAGATTAGCTTTGGCGCTGTTACTGTCAAATATTGAGATAAAAAGTTTTGATATGAGTGCAGCTGACGAGTATGGGAAGATCCGTGCTACACTTGAGAAGAAGGGCGAACCTATAGGTCCGTTGGACATGATGATAGCAGGGCATGCCAGATCCTTGGGATGCGTTGTAGTGACCAATAATACAAGGGAGTTTTCCCGCGTAAAAGGTCTCAAAGTTGAAAACTGGGCTGAATGATCAGGGAATTACTCCTAAAGTTCAAAGCATTGATATATCGACATTTGTAACATTGTTACACTATAAAACATATAAGGAAAAAGAACAAAAATGGTTAGAAAAGCGACGACAAACGACATCCAAAGGATACTTGAACTCTTAGTTCAGGTGGACATGGTCCATCACGAAGGAAGACCTGATCTTTTTAAGGGTCCTGCGACAAAATATAACGCCGAGGAACTTCAGAAGATCATCAATGACGAGACAACTCCGGTGTTCGTCTGCGAGAATGACGAGGGGGTAGTCGTTGGTCACGCTTTCTGCATCCACAAGCAGGTCCTGGGCGATTCCGTCCTTACGGATGTGAAGACGCTCTATATCGACGACATCTGCGTTGACGAGAAGGCCAGAGGTCATGGTGCTGGGACTCAGCTTTATGACTATGTGGTCGATTACGCCAAGAAGAATAACTTTTATAACATTACTCTTAATGTGTGGACCTGCAATCCGGGCGCGCAGAAGTTTTATGAGGCTATGGGCTTAAAGCCTCAGAAGACTTGTATGGAGACGATCCTTTGAATTTTCGAGAATAATTTGAACCTTTCGGCCGGCTGCGACAATATTTGATGAGAGATGTTTCGTGCACGGGCATTTTCGAGAGGAGAATACTTAAGACTGATGCAAACGGGAAATGACAAGATCGAGGTGTTGATCCGCGACTACGGGAAGGATATCTATTCTTTCTGTATGTATCTGACGGGCAACAGGGATGAGGCTGATGATATGTATCAGCAGACATTCCTTGTGGCGCTTCAGAAGGACAATATCGACATGGACAATAACCCGAAGTCGTACCTCCTGGCTATTGCAGTGAACATCCGTAACAACCAGAGAAGAAAGCTGCTGTGGCGTAAGGAAAGTTACGATACTGATTCTCTCGATATACTCGAGACCATCAGTGACGACCGTCCTACGGCAGAAGAAGAGTCGATCATCCGTGACCGCAATCGCACGATCCGTCAAGCTGTGGCCGAGCTTCCGGAGAAAATGCGGCAGGTCGTGATACTCTTTTATACCGAGGAACTTCCCATATCGCAGATAGCAACGATCCTTCACACATCAGAGGGCACAGTCAAGAGCAGACTCCACTACGCCAAGAAAACGCTCAAAGGGAGGCTGGAAAAGTATGAATAAAGATACCAATTTTGACAACATGATGCACAAGGCTCTGGCCCCGAACTTCACGCCGTCAGATGAACTTAACAACAAGATCCTTAGTGGAAAGCCGACTAAGAAAAAGGCAACAGTATCCTTGATCCCGAAGATCATTGCAGCCGCTGCAGGCGTCCTCATCGTAGGTTCGCTCAGCGTTTACGCCGGAACCAGGATCTACAAGAAGGTCTTTGTCACCGACCACGCGATATCCGTCGGCAACACCGAATACGTCATCGACGAAGCCATCGCGACCATGGACATCACCGAGCCGCAGTCACCGGGCTACAACACCGTCCATCAGGAATATGACACTTATGCTGAAGCAATGGAGGCAACGGGTCTCGGATATCATTTTCGCGCCGAGTTCGAGGTCAAGTACAAGGTCTACACCTCAGTTACTACCGGCCCCGACATCGTGCTCAGCGACCTCAATACGACGTTCCTTTATAACGACGGCGAATTCGATGTCCATTACTCAGTCGCCGAAGGAAATATTGCCGAGGATGCAGCCTATTCTGTCCGTCTCGAAAACACGAGCAACCGCCGTGACTACGTCACAACATACGGAGCCGAGTTCTCACTTGTCGACGAGACCGTTGACGGCAAGACCAAGACATACGTCCTTGTCTGCTACGACGACGTCGAAGGCTACCTCGCATTCTACAACCTGAGCGACAACGAGATCTACGAAGTCCTCGAATCGCTCGAGATCAATCTATCACCGGAGTAAACATCTATGAAAAAACTAATATCGATCCTTATGACCTGCATCTTCCTCATCTCAATGGCCGGATGCTCGCCAAAAAATTCTGCAGAAAAAGAAACAACCGAACCAACAAACGAACCAACTTCCGAACAGACCGAGAAAGCGGAAGAGACCACAACAACAGAAACGACCCCGTCTCCGTCACCGACACCTACTCCGACACCTGAGCCTTTGGAGCCTCGTATCGAACTGAGCGGTGATTCCGATGAGATCGTTACCATCACGGAGAATTCCTACTACGAAGGCGATACCTACATAATCTACTTCATGGCAGGATGCGAAGTTCCTGCAGATTGCGCTGTAAATATCGATGAGATAATCAAAGATCTGGAAGACTTCTACGGCCTTTCCTTCGACAGGAATGATTACGTAACTGATAGTGACTGGAGAGAATACTATTGCGATGGTGCTTTCCAAAACATCAACACGGATCTTACCAAGGGAGACATCATCGTAATACCCGATCCGGGCGATGGCTCCATCGAATGGGCAGATAACAACGAGATCATGCTCTTCGACTGTGACCTCTACCGTGACGGCGATTTCTACGACTCGATGATCCACGAACTGGCACATCTCCTCCGCCAAAAGCAGGGACCATACATAGGAACGATCCTGGAAGAAGGAATAGCTGTCTACGCAACCGATCAGCTCTGTCGAGGATACAACTATCCTAACTGGGATTTGATCCAGTACATCGACTATGATAACTACCTGATCGCTTACGATATTGCCGGTCTTGTTGCAGACCCAGAAGCCGAGTTCATCAGCATAAATGACGAGCCTCGTGACAGCGACCAGTTCCAGTATCAATACGGTGTCAGATTAGTTGCCTTCCTCATGGAAGAATACGGCCCTGACGTTATCGCCAAGATCAGCGAAAACGCCGCCTCACACACATTCACCGAATTCGGCACCAATGACGAAGTCTTCATCCAGATCATCAAAGAATCCACTTCCGATGATGTCTTCGAACGCTTCGCTGACTGGGTTCCAAACGGCTGGTATAAGTACTCTGCCGAATATGTTGATTATATGGGACGGTTTGGGTTGTAAAAAACGATTAGATTAAATATTCACTATCTCATTGGAAAAGATTTTGGTTGATCCTTGCACAATGATTGCTATTTTGATGCATCAAAATCCTGTTCCAAAGTCAATTTTGTCTTTGTTCTTCCAACCAGAAAATAGGAATTGATCAAATTTGCAGAAAGCGGTGTCGCAATATGCGTATTGGCGCTCATAATCTCCGACTTTATTCTTTAATCCCGTATTAAGACATCTTAGATCATACTTGTAATCTTCAGACCATTCTATTTGCCTAAACATTTCATAATTGAATGAGTTACCTAGTTTGATATGGTTATCTATTAAGGAACACTTGCTATATATGTTTTTATATTTAACAAATAATGCAAGGTTAATAGCTGCCTGTGAAAATATCTCATCCTCGACTCGCTTTGAAAAATAAGCAACACCATCCAAACCTAAATCATTACAAGCTAACATTATGCTTTGAGATACTATATACTCTGATTTGAACTTTCGATTATCCTCGTCTATTCTATATGAAGTTGCAATCATAAGAATCAATAATTTAAGCCAACATTTTACCTGTTCTGTAGACTTTATTACGTAGAAACCTCTAATCATTACAGCAAGATTAAGTATTTTTAGAGTATTGTCAAGTATTACTGGTGACACGACAAAATCATGATAAAGTGGCCTGTTTAACTCCAACCAACAAGCGTACGATGAGTTCCCTAGATACAGGCAAGGAACTCCTGGGATGCTAAATCTATAAGAATCAGCTTTTCCTCTCGAATCCTTGGGCAAATATAGCATATCTTTCGCTTTGAATGGAATAGACGTGTGACTAATCCGTCCTCTGAATAATTGCAATTCCGCACCTCTTATACCTGGGAATGCAGAACTGCTAGCAATTGTGTTTACAGCTAAAGCTTCATCTAGGCATCCTTTAACCAAATTTTTTATTATCTGATGAAAACTGATTACATTTCCGCGATAGTAATTTCTGATTGCTTCTAGAATCTTTTCGGTATACTGCTTGATTGTTTTTAGAGAATCCTTATCAGCGTTCAAAGCTTGGGCTTTTCTTGCTAATAAAGAAAGCCGGTTTGATAGATCCGAATAATAATCGGCATCTTTCGAGATTACAAAGGGCGCATAAAACTCCTGATCAATAAACTCCTCAGTAAGCCAAGTATTCATTGACAACGTCCTCCTTACATGTAGAATGCTATATGAATAATAGCACGGAGAATTAGCATAATAAAACCCATCGCCATTAGTTTCTCCAAAACGGTTATGGCAGATATAGTGGTCTTCTTCATTTGTTCCATATAAGATTTAAAAACACTCTCTATCTAATTACGTGTGATATTTTTCTAATTTGTATCCATAGCATCAAATAATGTGTGTCTGATTACTAATACAGTTCGTTCTAAAGTTGTTTTGGCATTTTTACCCATGATATAATTAATCATGTCGTCCAAGGAGCACGTTATGAAGCTACGAAGAAAACTGTTTGCAAGTAAGGACCCCTATGACAGCACAAAAGCTGATCTGTTTTTGGATGCCTGCAAAGAGAACTTCGACTATCTCAATGAACATTGTGACGATTATAAAAAGATCTGTAACGGATTTAAGATCAATTCTTCTGAAGACATAAAAAGCGTAGCTGATATCCCTGTTATTCCGACAATGCTTTTCAAACAACATGACTTCAGGTCCAGCAGATATACGTTCTCTTTAACTTCATCTGGAACCAGCGGAGGGAATAAGAGCACAGTTCGCTTTGAATTCAGTGCGGCTTTGGAAGGCCTTAGGATGTCTTTGAAGGTCACGAAATATCACGGTATTATTTCTCTTAAACCATGCAGATATATCGTTATGGGGTATAAGCCGCATAGATCTAACAAGATGGGAGTAACAAAAACTGCTTATCTGACGACTTTCCTTGCTCCTGCTATCAGCAGGAAGTTTATCCTTAAACATACATCTGAAGGATACAAGCCTGATTTTGAAGGAATCGTAAATGCACTTCGTAAGTATGAGAAGGGAAGATTCCCTGTAAGATTTATGGGCTTCCCGTCTTACACGTTTTTCTTATTCCAATTACTTGAAGAAAAGAACCTGCTATTTAAACTTCCGAAAGGTTCAAAGATCATGCTCGGAGGCGGATGGAAACAGTTCTATCAAGAGGCAGCCGATAAGGAGACTTTCTATAAGCTTGCTAAGAAGACACTCGGAATTGATGAAGAGAATATCGTTGAGTTCTTTGGAGCGGTAGAACATCCTGTTCTTTATTGTGACTGTTCCGCTCATCATTTCCACGTGCCGGTTTATGGTAATGTCATTATTAGAGATCCTGATACACTGGAGCCTGTTGAAAACGGCAAAGTAGGACTTGTAAACCTTATCACTCCTGTTACCAAAGCTACACCGATTCTTTCGGTTATGACAGATGACCTGGGAATACTTCACGACGGATCTGAATGCCCTTGTGGTGTTAAGAGTCCTTATCTTGAGATCATAGGTCGAGTAGCTCCTCAGGATATTAAAACATGTGCTGCCGGTGCAGCAGATATATTGAAGGGGGTGAAGGTATGATACTGTTCGATGGTAAGACATATGAGAGTTCTGAACAGAACAGACTTCTTGACGCACTTAAAGAGAAGATACCTGAGATCCTTCAGCGTGATCCTTTATCTCCTGAGATAATAATCGATGCGGTTGATAAACTTCGAGTAGATACGCTTGCTGGAAAATTTGACCATCTTCTTGCTGAACTTCCACAGGAAATGGTTGAGACATATAAGAACCAGGCAGTTACACTTCTTTCCAAAGAACATTTGTGGAAGAAGGTCAAAACAGAGCTTGGAAATACAGAAGAATATGTAACAGATAAGATGGAGGGATTTTCAAGAATAAGAGTTAAGAAGGTTCCACTTGGGGTCATTTTCCATATTGCAGCAGGGAATATGGATTTTTTACCTGCATATTCGCTCGCAGAGGGACTTCTGTCAGGCAACATCAATATACTGAAACTGCCATCTGCTGACAATGGATTATCCTTGAAACTTATCATGCAGTTCATAGAATACCAACCTTCGTTGAAGGATTATATTTATGTGTTCGATACTGCTTCCACAGATATCCAGGGCATGCGCAAGATGTCTGAACTTTGTAATGCCATAAGTGTCTGGGGAAGTGATATGGCGATTGAAGCTGTTCGTGGTCTCGCACCGACCGGCGTTAAGATAATCGAGTGGGGTCAGAAACTGGGATTTTGCTATGTGTCAGATTCTGACCATGTTGAAGATCTTGATAAAGAACTTGAGTGGTTAGCCAAACATATAGCATCCACGAAGCAGCTTTTGTGCAGCAGTTGTCAGGTAATCTATGTGAATACGGATGACATGAATGTTGTAAGGAGTTTTGCAACGAAGTTTATGCCGTTCCTTCAAAAAGAAGTCGAATCCAATATGTCAACTGAGATTGGTATAAGAGCAAGAGATACATTGGTTGCATATACTCAGCGAGTTAAACGTTATCTAGGCGAGGAAGAAAACGATGAAGATGTCATGAGAGGGAGAGGAATGAGCCTTATCCTTCAAAATGACAGCAAACTCGAACTTTCGCCGATGATGTGCAATGTGTTGCTTAAACCGCTTCCGATTGATAACATATCCAAAGTGCTCTACGAAGGTAGATACTATCTTCAGACAGCTGGGCTCATATGCCCTACTAACGAGAGAGAAAAACTTGCTGAACTTCTGGTAAGATGTGGGTTGGTTCGCGTAACAAAGGGAGCAGATATGAGCACATATTTCCCGGGAGAGTCACATGACGGTGAATATGCGCTTGACCGATATATGAGAATAGTAAATATCCAGGAAGATTGAGAGGATTTTAGTTATGAGACTTAAGAAGCTGCCATATGAATTAACGGTATGCAAAGTTACGGATCTGTCGGACATCAAGTTGGACGGCGGATTCTTTTTCGTGGGAAAGACAGATGAAGAGTTGTCGCTTGTTTGTGAGACAAAGGATTGCCCCGAGAAGACTGTAGAAAGGGATGACGGTTGGATGGGGTTTCGAATTGAAGGAGTATTGGACTTCTCGCTGATAGGGATACTTTCAAAGATATCGACGATACTGGCGGAAAATGAGATCGGGATATTTGCGGTATCCACATATAATACGGACTACATCCTAGTCAAGGAAGAAAACTTCGACAGGACTCTTCAAGTTTTGGCCAAGGAAGGTTACGATATAGTTGAATAAACTGAAGGGAAAAGGGATATGAACAGCATACTTAAAAAGGTTAGAGAGATCATGAGAAGCAGTCTGAAGGAGAACCTCCCGCAGGTTACTTTTAACGAACTTGAAGAAGGTGGCATGGTCTACTACATGAATGGCAAGAATGGTACTGAGTTTGACTGGTACGTTAATGAGAAGCTTAGTGACTTTATGATCTTCTACGATGACAAAGATAAGCTTGGAGCTGCAAAGATGAGACTTTATAATGCCGGAGATTATGTGCTCTATCTTTATGATGATCACGGTAAGAATGTAGCTAAGGAGATAAAAGGAAGTCTGGACGTTAGTGAAGATGAGATGCGGGTCCTTGCCGTCATGCTGACAAATAATGCCGACGGTAAGAAGATATGGGACAGTTCCATCGAGAAAACAGATACCGATACTGAACCTTCTGAGAAAGATATGGCACAGTTTATCGATGATGCGAAGTACTACGAGAATTCTATCATGCTCAAGAAGATAATGGGTAAACTATGTGTTGTCTCTAAGATGATCCTGGAGGACGGATATAAGGTTGGTTTTATGAGCCGTTCTGAGCCTGGTGATGACCAGGACAGCGGATGGATGTTCTATGCAGGAAAAGAAGACGAAGAATACTCGAATGATGCAGGTAACTTTGCTTTGTGCTATGTCGCTTCTGTAACAGATATGGATCACACGGTAACGGGTTATCTGAACTATCCTTACGGAACGGATCTTATCAGAGTATCGGCTGATAAGTTTGAAAAAGACGTTGGTCAGGAAAAAGTATATATGGAGAAATGGAAATGATGCCACTTTGGTATGTTATTGCGGAATCAGCTCTGTACTTGTTACCTATGGCCTATATTGCCATAGTCATCATCACTTTCGTTATGTGGGGACTTCAGGGAAATCACCCGTATAAGCCTGCTGACTTGGATAGGGATAAACACGTTTACTATCCGTATAAACATACGGTGAAGTTCAGGTTCTTTCTGACTTTGACATTGATAGGATTCCTTGGTGTTCTGTTGCCCCTTTTTATCGGATTGATGGCTCAAACCATCTTTGATATTAATGCATGGATCGTGGGCGGCATTGCAGCAGGCGTTGGTCTCTTGCTTACCATATTCATAATAACCAGACCTCTTGAACCGAAGATCGAATGTGTTATTGTGGATGCCAATTACCTGACTATCAGGCGTAAAAACAAAGATGATGAGACGCACAGATCAACTATGTACAAGCATTACATACGTCAGACGCAGCATCAGTCTTTCAGACTTGTCTTTGATGATTATGAGGAAAAAGAAAAGGAAGTATATCTTCCTTGGCTATGCCCGAGAGAAAGGGTAATGGTTGCTGAGGATCTGGGGTGTCTTCGTAAGAACGGAGTGCTGCCGAATTGGAAGAACTACTATAAGCCTGAACAAGCAAAGCAAAAACAAGTCCAGGCTCAGCAAAATGATCCAATCCAGGATGCGGCAAAAAAGTTTGCTGCTGAACAGGAGGCATTGGTCAATGATCCAATTAAGTATGATAACTATCTTAGGGGCATACTGTCATCGATGTCCATTGCTGACAGGAACGTAGTAATCGGATTAACGAGTAAAGGAGAGAATCTGCGGGCTATCAAAGAGTGCCGTGAGAGAACAGGTATCGGTCTAAAATATGCGAAGGATCTGGTCGAGAATTATATGACATTCCCGGATCTTCGTAAGTATGTAACTAGGATCTACATGAGAGATATTACTATCCCTGAGATTGAGAGCCTTCTTCGTGAATATGGCGAGCTCTATACTGATGAGAGTGGTTCGATAATAACAAAGACTGATAACGTCGCAGGTACGTTCTGGAACTATATCGAGTTCTCACAGAAGACGGGAAGACCGGGTAATGCTCTGTTCTGGGATTACCTCAACATTCTTTTGTGGATGACACAAAGAACCAGTTGTCTGTTTGGTTATGCCGTCTCGGGTAAGAAAAATCTTCAGCCGGTAATAGTTTTCCCAAATTCAAGCGATTCTCTGGGTGAGACATGTGTGGGCGTAATGTACCAAAGCCACTTTAACTTTGCTGTTCCTGATCATACAGTTACGTGGGGAAATAATGTGGCTGTTGATTTTGATCCTAAGAATTACATCAGTTCAGTGATAGGGGAGGATGTATCGGGAATTCTCTGAGTTGAGAAATTCTGACTTACTTATATAGAAATGAAATAATATAGACAACATGATTGCATAATTATGAAGTATTGTGCATAATCAAATTAGTATTCATCAGGCGCGAGGGCATTGTTTATTTATTGACATGGTATCATTACCGAGGTGAATAATGAGAGAGAAAGACAGATTCAGAGGATGCCTCATTGGCGGCGCTGTCGGTGATGCTTTGGGTTTTACGGTTGAGTTTCTTAATGAAGAGCAGATTTTTTCACGATTTGGTGACGAGGGAATAAAGGATTATTCTTTAAAGGAAGACACTGCACAGATTTCAGATGACACACAATTGTCTTTGTTCACAGCTAACGGACTTCTTTATGGAACTACAAGAGGTATGATCAGCGGAAAGACTGATGAATATACCGAATCCGTCAGAAGAATGTATAAGTGCTGGTATAAGACACAATCCGAAGGTTACTCAGTTGACAGCGAGAAGAAGTATTCATGGCTTTTGAATGTTCCGGAACTTTATAGCGGACGTGCTCCGGGCAACACATGTATGGAGGCTATATCAAACGGTGCACGCGGTTCTATCGAGAATCCTATAAACAGGAGTAAAGGCTGTGGCGGTGTTATGAGAGTCGCTCCAATCGGACTTTATTTCTGCGACAGAAGGATCAGTTACGATGCGGTTGATATGATGGGTGCTCAGACATCAGCACTTACTCATGGTCATGAGATGGGATATATACCGTCTGCGACTCTGGTTCATATCATCAGACGTATCGTTGAAGACCCGTCCATCGAACTTAAGGATGCGATCAATGAAGCAATTGATTCGACAGAGAGACTGTTTGAAGGAGCAATGTATCTTTCCTTCTATGTGAATCACATGAGGAAAGCAGTAGAACTTGCTTTTTCAGACACGCCTGACTTGGAAGCTATCCATGAGATAGGTGAGGGCTGGGTTGCAGAAGAGACATTGGCCATCGCAGTATTCTGTGCGCTTCGTTATGAGAAAGACTTCGATAAGGCCATAAGGACTGCTGTCAACCATAACGGCGACAGCGATTCGACAGGTGCGATTACGGGAAATATCCTGGGAGCCAGGATAGGTTACGAAGCGATCCCTGAGAAGTTCAAGAGAAATCTCGAGCTTCGAGATATCATCCTGGAGATCGCAGATGATCTTTGTGATGACTGTCAGATCGGTCAATACTACTCAGACGAAGATGAGGTTTGGGTCAGAAAATACGTAAAGGGTGACTACAAGCCTGAATACCTGGCGGTTTAACAATTTAATATCTGAACAAATACAAAGCCGACTCCGTGATACGAAGTCGGCTTTATACTGTTTCTGTTTGTTTGCCCTGGTTGATTCTTAATCTTTGTCCGGTATGATCTCTACGATATCTGTCACCTTGCAGTGAAGGATATTGCAGAGCTTGTCCACAGTTGCGAGACTGATAGGTTCATTGTTACGCAAACGTGCAAGGAGTCCTGTGCTTACGTTGTGTTTCTTTACCAGCGCATACTGTGTAACCTTCTTTTTATTAAGAGTCTTCCAAAACTTGTCGTATGAAATCATTGGTCCCCGCCTCCTTTGGAATGATTACCTGTATTGTAAATAATGTGATTTAACAAACTGTAAACACGAAAATATAGCATTTTTGCACTGAAAATATATGAAAATGTCGACAGATCAGGCGTTTTGAGACAAAATGAAGTCTTTTCGTAAAAATGGCGTTTGTGTGAATAAAAATTGAACAATTGTCCCAATTTGGACATTTGTCAATAAATTGAATATTAATGTCCGACTTGTGATATGGTCTCAATTTAGTCTCACTTTTTCTTTAAAACAGGATTTATGTGGCCTGCGATGATATAATTAAGCCATCGGTAAATAGTATTTGATAAGCGTTAAAGGGGGACTTGCCGCATGGATATCCTGGTTTTGTCAAACGATTATAAAGCAGATTACAACGAAGATCTCAAAGGTTACCAGGTCGAGGTAGACTATAACGGTGGCAAGGTCATGATGACACTGGTCCCCTACAAGAATAATGACGACAGCCTGGAGGCTCTCAAATATTCGTTCAACAAACTCATATCTGAACTTGAAGAGTATGACGAAGACGCCATGGGTGATATCTGTGATAAGCTCGGTCCATATCTCGAGAAGGCAATTCCTGAGGCACCTGATCTTACACCTGAAGAGCTGGTTTCTGATTTCATTCTTAAAAAAGTGGCAGTCATGGATACGAACAGAGTCGGCATGTCTGAATCCGAAGGACTTAAGATCGTTTTCTCATATGGTAAGGCCGGTATTGATGACCCTCGAATGGAGCTGATGGCTATCGGATATTTGGATAGCGGTTTTGACACATTCTACATTAACGGGCAGCAGATGGCGACTATGCCTCTTACGATGTCTTATGATCTCTCCTGTGGTGCGAAAGCAACTTACAATCTTAATACCGAGATATTTGACGCCAAGGTAAATCTCTTCGGAAGAGAAGTGGTATGCTTTCTTGAACTTGATGATAATGAGCTGGGTGCCAAGAATTCGATAGCACTATTTGAAAAGCTTTATGCCCATATAGATGACTACGACAAGAAAGCCCGCAGGTTTATTACAGAGAATCTTCATTTGAAGATAGACAGGGTAAGAGATAATCTCGATATTCCGGATCTGTCTGTCGAGAATGTCATGGAGGATATCTTTCTTGATTCGATCGTCTGCGGCGCTGAAGAAGATATTGATATGACATACTGCTTCAGAGGCGAAGAAAATGAGATGCGAGCTGCGGTAACAGGTACACTTGACGGCTTCAAATCATTTCTTCTTGAATTCGGAGAAGCAGGAGAATTCGACGAGTATTAATTCCAATCTTTATACTTTCTTAAACTTTGCTTTGCGTTGTTTTTAACGTAGGGCGATAAGATGTACCCATAAAACAAAAGGATGTTCATAGATTTGAAAAGGAGGATATTGAAATGAGAATTACAAGAAATGTTTGGAGAGCAATCGCGATCATACTCGCAGCAGTGGCTATAGCACTTTTGTGCATCACTTTTATGCACGTAGTTAATATCCACCTCATGATTGGAATTGCATTGATCGCTGTTGGATTTATCGTCCTCATGGCAGTGACAAGTAATTCATCCGTAAAGATGACTTCATAATACCCATACCCCAATACCCAAAACGTTGAAAGGACTGTCTCGATGAGGCAGTCTTTTTCTATGCTGTTTTTTGAAATTATACTAACAGTATAGAAAATAGTATTCTAATTGTATTGGCAGTGTATTCAAATCTTCGGGGTTTTCCTCTACAATTAAGACAGTTGAAGCAATACTGACGGTAGAGGAGATGAGAGAGAATGAAGAGCAATCTGGCGGTGAATATCAAGAGTTTTCGAAAAGAAAGAGGACTTACACAGGAACAGCTGGCGGAGGTCTTTGACGTGACGGTCGGAGCGGTCCACAAGTGGGAGGCGGGATTGTCCACGCCGGATCTGACGGTTCTTATGGATATGGCGGACTTCTTCGATATCTCGATGGATGTGCTGGTGGGATATGACATCCGCGATAACAGGATCGATGTCCTGGCCACCAGGCTTAGAAGGATGACGGACACCATGGATCCGCAGGGGATAGCGGAGGCGGAGAAGGCGCTCAAGAAGTATCCGAACAGTTTTAGGATAGTTTATGAGTGCGCGTATCTGTACAGGGCACACTCCGCGATGTTCAAGATAGACAAGGAATGCGTGAGGCGCGCGATCGAACTTTATGAGCAGGCGATAAGGCTGGTGGCACTCAATCATGACCCGAATATCGATGAGACGCATCTGTACGGGCAGCTGGCGCAGACATATTCATTGAAGGGCGATGTTGATAAGAGCCTGGAGATCTATAAGGCTCATAATGCGGGGTATATCTTCAATTCGCATATCGGACAGCTGCTGGTCGGGCGCGGGGAGTATGAGGAGGCAGAAAGCTACCTGTCGTATGCTCTCGTCAATCAGATCGGAGCGAGGATCAATCTTCTGACGAGCAAGGCGCTTTGCTATAGCGGTCAGGGTAATTACGAAGAGGCAAGGGCGCTTCTGGAGGTAGGAATAAAGGAGAATGAGCTTTTTAAGCGCGACGGCAGGCCGAGCTATCTGGACAGGATCGACTGCCTGTATCTGACGGGACTGGCGTATGTGGAGCTCAAGTGCGGAAGCGAGAAGAAGGCGACGGACTATCTAAAGAAGGCGAAGAAGACAGCCGAGAAGTTCGATGCGGCTCCGGACTTCGATGCACGTAGTGAGCGATTCGTTGATATCAAGGAAGCATGCATGGCGTACGATACGACGGGTGAGACCTGTATCGCCGGCATTGAAAATACGATCGATTATCTGAAGTCGAAGGAACTTCTTAAGATCTGGAAATCCATAAAGTAAAGAGGTAAAGACAACAATGAATAACAAGACTATAGGTGCGGAATTGAAGGCGCAATTCCGCAGGAAGAATCACTGCGCTTTTTTTACGACATTTATCGTTTCAGTTCTGTCAGGTTTAACGGGAATCGTAGTATCGTGGCTCGTAAAAGAATTTATCGATCTTTTGTCTAACCAGAGCAGATATAGCCTTAAGGAACTTCTGTGGGTCAGCGTGGCATTTACGATCTTTCAGGTTTTTATCCTTTTGTTGAATTACTATTCTGAACCGACTTATATCAGCCGCGCGATGAGACAGTATAAGAATAAGGCCTTTGGATTTTTGTCGATGAAGAATATCTCGACATTCAGGGACGAGAATACATCTTCTTATCTGTCAGCTCTGACGAATGATTCGACGGCTATCGAGATGAATAATGTGGCTTCGCTGCAGCCGATCGTAACTAAGGTAATTTCATTTATCTGCGCCCTCGTTTTAATGGTGTACTTCTCGCCGCTTCTTACTTTGTTCTCCATCCTCATTATCACCATTCCAATGATGGTATCGGCAGTAATGGGTAAGAAGATGGCGAAGGTACAAAAAGAAGTGTCGGACAGAAATGCGGAGTTCACATCTGTCTTGACGGATTGTTTGAGCGGGTTCCAGGTCATCAAGAGTTTTCGAGCAGAAAAAGAAGTTAACGGATTGTTCTATGATGAGAACGGCAAGCTCGAGGATACGAAGTGCAGGCTCAAAAAAGTGGAGGTCCTGACAGGAAGGATGGGCGGCATCGCGGGAATGCTGTCACAGCTGGGAGTGTTCGTTGTGGGCACATACCTCGCGCAAAGCGGCAAGGGAATGACGGCAGGAACGGTACTGATGTTCGTTAACCTGATGAACTTCCTGATCCCGCCGGTAGCTGAACTTCCGAGGCTCTTGGCAGGTAAGAAAGCAGCTAAGGGACTTATCGACAAACTGGCTTCATCACTGTCGCAGAGTGCTGCTTCTTCAGGTGAGATGGTGGAATCCATGGGAGAGAAGATAAGCTTCAAGGACGTGTCGTTCTCTTATGACGACAGCGACAAGGAAGTGCTCCATGACATTAACTGCGAATTCCTGCCGGGAAGATCTTATGCGATCGTGGGCGGAAGCGGAAGCGGCAAGTCTACGTTCCTGAATCTTCTGATGGCTGCGAATAATTCGTACAAGGGCGAGATCAAGATCGGAGGCAAAGACCTAAAGACTATTAGCCCTGATTCACTCTATGATCTGATGACGGTCATTCAGCAGAATGTGTTTATCTTCAATTCGTCAATTAAGGACAACGTTACGATGTTCCGTGACTTTAGCGAAGAGAGCATTGAAGAAGCTGTGAATAAGGCACACCTTCAGGAACTCATAAGTGAGAGAGGCGAAGATTATCTGTGCGGTGAGAGCGGCAAGAGCCTGTCAGGCGGAGAAAAGCAGCGCATATCGATCGCCAGGAGCCTTCTTAAAAAGTCATCGATCCTTCTCGCTGATGAGGTAACTTCGGCACTGGATGCGAAGACATCACATGAAGTCATTAATGAGATATTGGAGCTCGATGAGATGACAAGGATCGTGGTTACTCATTCGTTGGAGGAGGCAGTGCTTCGCCGCTATGATGAGATCGTTGTCATTAAGGACGGCACGATCGAAGAAATGGGAGATTTTGACACACTCATGAACAACAACGGATATTTCAAGGCACTTTATACAGTATCAAAATAACAGATATTTTAAGCCCTTGCCAAATATGTTATAATCCAGATAACAGGATAACAGTATAACTCCAATATTCAGGGATTAGGATGAGGAGGTGACGGTATGGGCTTATTTACTAAGATGGTAAGTTACGAAGAGATCAATCAGGTCGCTGTTGAGAAGGTGCATAAAGTTGCGTATCATGGCGAGTCTATAACCAGGATCGGACTTCTTCAGTACATATACAGTTACTTCAGCAAGAGACGTGGCGAGGTTGATCTTCACACCGCGATGGATATCGTCGAGAGGATGTATGTCAACGGTGAGATCCGTTCGTAATGAAAGTTAATACTGTGGCGGGCTTAACGGCCCGCCTTTTTTGTTTGCTTTTTCGAGGAGGATGAGTAATATATCTAATATAAATCAAACAGGGAAGGATAGATTTATGAGCAGCGAAGAAGAGAGGATCGAAGCTCTGAAAAGCGAGATCAAAGATATCGATGTCACTGTAAAACGCAATAACAAACTTAATCCGAAGCTGGTGGTGGCGATAGTCGCTCTGGTCATCGTGGGACTTCATACGCTGCTGTTCGCGCTGCTTCTTCTCATATACGTGCCGAACATTCCGATGGCGATCCTGTTTCTGGTGACTGCAGCGATCATCGGCGTTATTGTCTACCTCGCGATGTGGTACAGACAAAATGCCGCTCAGGTGGTGGAACTTAACAATAAACGCGATGCTCTGCGTAATGAGATGAAGGAACTTCAGAGCCGGATCGAGGAGGATAAGAAATGAGGATCGGAATCCTTATGATCTTCTATCGTCTGCGCTTGATTGCGATGATCAATTCGTTGACGAATCCTAATAGGCTGATCGTTTTCGAGATGGACAAGGAAGGAATGGAGCTTGATGATTCACAGAAGGTGATAAGAACCAAGTGGGAAACTTACCAGGGATACAGAGCTTTTAAGCATACCATCGTCTTTATTCCGAAGAGCATCCAGGGTCAGATGTGCGTATTTCCGATCGAGAGAAGAGGCGAGCTGGAGAACTTTTTCGGAGAGAATAAGATAAAGATGAAGAATCTCGGCTAGTGGTATAATACTTTTCGGGGAGAGGGAGGTATATATGGAAATTGATGTTGGTCCGCTTACAAAAAGTCAGGCGGAAGAAGCAATGAGCGTTTGCTTCATGTGGAAGAAGATCGTCAAGAATCCGAGGTTGAAACTTAAGAACAGATACACGGGGGATATTATCTTCGTGATCATCTATTGTCTTATTGTGGCCACGATGATCCTTTACGGGATCCTGGTCGACAGTATGATAATGATACTGTTGTGCGGATTCGCGCTGGGACTCCTGTGTCTGGTGTTCGGTTCGATCCGTAGTTCTTATAAGTCAAGGGATAATCTTATGGGCCCGACCCACAATGTAAAATACATTCTCGATAATGAGGGATTTGAGAGTAACAGTGAGATCAAGCGTCTGATCATCAAGTGGGATAAGATGAAGTTCATAAGGATCGAGAAGAACGGTATTTACATTATTCCGAAGGAAGCGTCGGGCGTGGTCCTGGGATTTCCGCTCGAATACAAAGACCGGATCCTCGCGTACGTTAAGGAGATCGGTCTGGACTTCGAAGTTTATGATATGACTGCACGAACGAAATAATACAGTTATCATCAGTTTCCCATGGCCTCATTGATAAGAGCCTGTGCATCTTTCTGATCCTGAATGTCCAGCTTATATATGGAAGCTGTGTGCGGATCTGAAGAGGCGACGAATATGTGGAAGTTATCTCTGTCTTCGACATCCGGAAGTCTTAACGGATACCAAACGTCAGTTCCGCCGTAGATAAGGATGACGTTGCTGGAAGTATTATTGGTCCAATCGATAAGATCATTCCTGAACGAACTGTCGAACGTGAATGCGTCGATCATATCAGGTTCCAGGATCATCTTGTAATAGAACATATCCTCCATCTCTTCGGTTACCGCCAACTTCGCTCCGCTTCCGTCTTTCTCGAGAGCATCACGAAGATATGAGAAGTCCGCCTTAAAATATCCGAGTTCTGTTATGCACTGGATCCAGTAAGGTGAGAGGTCCGGGGCTTCGGTTGTTTTCTCCTGTTCCGGATCTTTGATGCCTATCAGAAGTTCGTAGACCAGATCAGGATAGTCTTCTTCATCTTTGCATTCGAGGACGCCTTCGATACTGTTGAAATTCTGTTCGTACTGCCATACGCCGATAGCAAATGACATGACTCTGTTATCGTAGACTATCTCAGGGGTTGCAAATTCCGTGAAAGAATTACCTTCTTTAAGACTTTGCTCATATACTCTGTCCTGAAGCTGATCGCGGAGTTTGATCGCTTCGATCTGGAAATCGAGGACCAGCTGTCTGTACTCAGCGGCCTCTTCTTCGCCGTAAGCATCATTTCCTATAGTCTCATATATATTCTCGATAAATCCGTCTGTCTCAGGACTTTCCATGACCGGTGCCACCATTGCCATGAAGATATCCGCATCTTCAGGGAAGTACATTGACTGCGCCATCGTTGCAACACCGCCTTTGCTGCCTCCACTCATAAGCCATGTTCCCGGCAGGACCTTTTTAAGCTCGGTTATAACGTGATGGAAGTCACATGCTGCGTTATAGCTCGTCAGATATTCCCAGTAAGCCGTGTCATTGATGCTCAATCCCTCAGGAGCGGACTCTCCGAAAAATCTGTATTCGATACTTATAAGATTCATCTCGTTTTTCATGGTGTAGATATCAGAGTATGAACCCATTGCGATCGCATCGTTATTTAAATTGTAACCGCCTATCTTAAGCGAGTTGTTCCTGTTCTTTTCACTGTAGCAGACCTCGACTCTCTGGTTAAAAGTTCCCTTGGAAGGATCATTCCAATCCAGTGGCTGCTCGAAAACCATAAGTATGATGTGATCGTCCGTTTTTGTCATATCAGGGACTTCTGATTTGAACTCGATCTCTTCGACGCTTACAACTCCGTCCAGTTCCTTCAGTGCTTCAATGCTGAATTCGGATGCTTTCTCTGTCTCAACAGGAACCGCCTCGGTGGTTGTCGACTCGACGGAATAATCAGTTGCCGTCGTCTCATCTGTAGTTGTCTTGGTACATGAAGTAAGAAGGAGCATCGCCATAAGGAACGATGCAAAAACGCGCGCTTTCTTCATCTCTATGTCTCCTTATATATTGTTTAATAAAACCCTATCCATCAAAATATTAGCATGTTTTTCGAAAATAAGACATAAATACTTTCAATCTGCAAGAGGTTATCTTATTAAAGAATTATCATAAGATTATAATCGTTCGAAAAGGGGGTTACGGGCATGAAAGTTTTGATGATAAACGGAAGTCCGAGAGAAAACGGAAACATTGCGACAGCATTTAAGGAGATGATCCAAGTCTTCGAAAAAGAGGGGATCGAGGTCATTCATTATCAGATCGGTAAGAAAGATATCCGTGGATGCATCGCTTGCGAGACATGTCGTAATAACGGCAAGTGTGTATTCGATGACATTGTCAACGAAATGGCCGTAAAGTTCGAAGAGGCAGACGGACTTGTCATAGGCTCACCTGTATACTATGGTTCCGCCAACGGAACACTGATGTCGGCTCTCCAGAGACTATTTTACAGCACGCATTTTGACAAAAGTTACAAGGTCGGTGCGAGCGTTGTATCTGCCCGTCGTTCGGGATGTACCGCGACCTTCGATGAATTAAATAAATTCTTCACGTTAAGCAATATGCCTGTTGCCACGAGCCAGTACTGGAACAACATCTACGGATGGGAGCCGGGCGAAGGTAAAGTTGACGACGAAGGCTGTCAGGTAATGCGCGTTCTGGCACGTAATATGATATTCTTAATGAGGAGCATCGAAGCGGGCAAGAAGAACATCGGTCTTCCTGAAACCGAGGAGAGAGTTTGGACTAACTTTACCCGCTGAAGAAATATTTTTCGATAAGAAAAAGAGGAAAATTGATCATGAGATTCCCGTTCGGAAAGAAAAATGAGTCGGCGAAGATACCTTTTGATCCCGATACCCAGTATGCGGTGATCAGAAGTTCGATCTGTACCGGCGAGAAAGTGGCGGGATTCGTGAACAAAGAGGATCACCGTTTTACCGACGTGATGCTCATAAGGTCGCCCGGGGACATCGACGTGTTCAAGGAGATGTACGGCCTTACGGATATCAAGACTGAATACTAAGTTACGTGAGAGGGGAAGGGGTTTATGAAACTAAGTAACGACGAACTTAAGAAGATCTACTTCGGAGCATATGAATTCGAAGAGACGGATGATGGATACCTTCAGGCTTTTCAGCACACGAAGTCGCAGATGAGCTATCTGGAGGATATCGACGATTTCTTGTATGTGCGAAGCTTCGCATCGACATCCAAGACTTTGGAGTTTAAGACGGATGCGGCAAAAGTCTCATTCGATTATAAGATCATCTGGAAGGGATCGGAGGATTCCTTTGAACTGATGGTCGACGGTCTTATAAGTAAGATCGTCTATGTAAAGGACCTCTCTGATGAAGGAACACTCGAATTCGATCTTCCGGAAGGAACGCACGACATCGTTATCTACCTTGCTGCTGATGCGACAGTTCTTATTAGAAACTTCGATATCGATTCTTCGTACGAGATCCCGAAGAAGTCATGTAAGGTCCTCTGGATCGGCGATTCAATAACTCAGGGTTACGGACCTTTGCGCTCGGCCGAGACATACGTAAGTATCGCCAACAGGCTTCTTGGTTATGACATCATCAATCAGGGTATCGGCGCTTACTACTATGATAAGAATATCCTCGAGAAGATGCTGGGGTATGATCCCGATAAGATCATCGTCTCGCTTGGTACGAACCAGTACGGCTGCGGAAACATGACAGGTATCGAAGAGTATTACGAGAAGCTTATCGGTATCTACGGAACTGATATTCCGATCCTTTGCATCACTCCTATCTGGAGAGGTGATCACCTTGAGGAGATCGATGTTTTGATGAGTTTTTGCGAGAAACTTAAATCTATCGTCAGTAAGTATCCTAACATTAAGATCGTCGACGGCATGACACTAGTCCCGCACCTTTTCGAATACTTCCTGGACGGGCTTCATCCGAACTGTCTCGGTACTGAATGCTATGGAAGAAATCTGGTAGAAGAGATCCGTAAGATCGGATTTTAAGGAGAATTCATGAAGATAAATAAACCTGTCGATCTTAAGTCGATTACGGTTACCGATAAGTTCTGGTCTTTCGAGATGGACCTTATACGTAAGGAGGTCATCCCTTATCAGTGGGAGATCTTAAACGACCGTGTTCCTGAGGCGGCACCGAGTTATTGCATGCACAATTTCCGTGCAGCAGGAATGCTCAACGACAAGATCCGTAACGACAAGGATTTTACTGCGCCGTCATATACTTACCGCGGCTTCGAGGTCCTTCCCGAAGGCGAGCCGAAGGATGACGAGTTCTATGGTTTCCTGTTTCAGGACAGTGACTTCTCGAAGTGGATCGAGGCCGTAGGCTACACCCTTGCTACTCACCCGAATCCCGAGCTCGAGTCTATCGCTGACGGTGCTATCGACATCGTCTGTAAAGCCCAGACCGACGAGGGTTATCTTGACACCTACTACATCATCAACGGTATGGATAAGATCTTCACGGACCTTCGTGATCACCACGAGCTATACTGCCTGGGTCACCTGATCGAAGGTGCCATCGCATACTACGAAGGTACCGGCAAGGATAAGCTTCTTTCTGCCGCTCGAAAATACGCGGATTTCGTCTCATCCCGCTTCGGTCCCGAAGAAGGCAAGATCAACGGTTATCCGGGTCACGAGATCGCAGAGATGGCACTCTTCCGCTTAAGCGACGTAACAGGCGAGAAAAAGTACGCAGACCTTGCAGAATATTTTATCAACCAGCGCGGCAAAGCACCTTTATATTTTGACATCGAACATCCGACACCAAAGGGCGCACCATATAAGATCGACTACTATCATCAGGCGCACATTCCGGTACGCGAACAAAACGAAGCGGTCGGTCACGCAGTGCGCGCCATGTACCTTTATAGCGGCATGGCTGATATGGTCGCGAAGACAGGCGACGAGAAACTCTTTACTGCCTGTAAAAATCTCTGGAAGAGCACAGTTGAAGAGAAGATGTATATCACGGGCGGCGTCGGAGCAACTCACTTGGGCGAAGCTTTCTCGTTTCCGTTCGATCTTCCTAACGATACGAACTATGCCGAGACCTGCGCCTCCATAGGCCTTGTATTCTTCGCACGAAGGATGCTCGGTATCGATATGAGAAGCTGCTATTCTGATGTCATGGAACTCGCACTTTATAACGGAATCCTCTCGGGAATCGCACTTGACGGTAAGAGTTTCTTCTACGTTAATCCGTTGGAAGTTATCCCTAATGCTGTCAAAAACGACGAGCGTAAGTTCCACATCAAACCTGTCCGTCAGAAGTGGTTCGGCTGCGCTTGCTGCCCGCCTAATATCGCACGACTTGTTGCATCTATTCCGAGCTACGCTTATACGGAAGACGAGGATACTTTATTCTTTCATCTTTACATGAGTTCCAAACTCACAAAGAACGGGACAGATGTTGAAGTTATAAGTTCACTTCTCGATGACGGTAAAGTAACAGTTAAGACATCTTCCAAGATCAATCTCGCGTTGAGGATCCCGGGTTGGTGTAACGGCAAGTATGAAGTTAAGTGTTCTAATGATATCTCAACTAAACTCATCGATGGTTATCTATACGTCGAAATGCCTGAAGACGTAAGCGAGATAACGCTCGAGTTCGATTTGGAGCCTAAGTTTGTTGTTGCTGATCACAGAGTAACTGAAGACCTTGGCAGGATCGCAGTCGTAAGAGGTCCGATCGTTTACTGTGCAGAAGAAAAGGATAACGGAACTGAACTTGCATCTTTATATGTTGATACAGATAAAGAAATCGCAGTTAAGGATTCCGATGAGTTC